>CAZFKF010000039.1:0-13217 GCA_964518805.1 uncultured Planctomycetaceae bacterium
GCACGGGTGCCGCACCACGAATTTCCCCGCCCACGTCGACGATGTTCGCGATGTTGTGCCCGTCTATGAGACGGTTCCAGGCTGGCAGGAGGAGATCAGCCACGTGCGGCGGATGAGCGATCTTCCCCGGGCGGCCCGGGCTTATTTAGACCGTATCGCGTCGCTGGTCGGCCGGCCCGTCCACATCGTGTCTGTCGGGGCCGATCGCGAGCAGACGATTATTGCCGGGACTTGACAGTACCGGACTCGCGGCCATGTCACAGGATTCGCCGACCACCGCAGACGCGGGCACACTGGATATACCGCCCGAGAGACTCCCCCGGCACATCGCCGTGATCATGGACGGCAACGGCCGCTGGGCGAGCCGCTGGGGCCTGCCGCGGATCGAGGGGCATCGCCACGGCGTGGCCGCGGTCCGCCGCGTGACCGAGGAATGCGCCCGCTTGGGTGTCGAGCAACTGACACTCTACTGCCTCTCGAGCGAGAACTGGAAGCGACCCGAACAGGAACTCGATTTCCTCCTCCACCTGCTGCAACAGTACATGATCGAGGAGCGCGGCACGGCGCGACAGCATAACCTCCGCGTCGAGGTCATCGGGCGGCGCGACGGCATTCCGGACGACGTTTGGAGAGAAGTCGACAAGTCGGTGGCCATGAGCGAAGGGCACACCGGCCTGCGGGTCTGCCTGGCGATCAACTACGGGGCCCGGCGCGAAATCGTCGACGCGGTGCGAAGCATAGCGGCCCTCGTCCAAGCCGGACAGATCCAACCCGAGCAGATCGACGAAGCGACGCTCGGCGACCATCTTTACACCGCCGGAATGCGCGATCCGGACCTGCTGATTCGCACTGCCGGAGAGATGCGACTGAGCAACTTCCTGCTGTGGCAGATCAGCTACGCGGAACTGTGGGTCACCGATCGGTGTTGGCCTGAATTCGACGGCCCCCTGCTGCGCCAGGCGATCCGTGACTACGCGGCTCGGGATCGCCGGTTTGGTGGGCTGGCATCGAACGGGAAGGCTTGACAGTCTCATGCTCCGCACGCGACTTATCGTCGGCACGCTCTTGATCGCCGCACTGGTGGGGCTCTGCTGGCTGGATCACGGCGCGGCGGTTCCAGGCATCTGGCTCCTTCCCGTTCTGGTCGCGTTCGTCGCCTTGGCGACCCAGGAACTGTTGGCGCTCTTGTCCGCGAATGCCCCGAGTCCGGTTGCATGGGTGGTGTATGTCGGGAATATGCTCGTCTTGCTCAGTCCTTGGGGACCGTTGGCGATGACGATGGCACAAGGCGTTGGAATACCTAGTCAGGGAATGCCCATTTCCTACGGCGGCCCAGCTCTTGGTGCCGGCGATTGGGTGGTCGGGGCGCTGGCAATCTCCGTGGTCTTGGCGATCGTGGCCGAAATGGCACGCTATCAGCAGGCGGGAAGGGTCACCACAGATCTTGCTGCGGCCGTGCTGGCGATCACATACCTGGGCCTCCTCCTCAGTTTTGCGGTACGGCTGCGCCTCGACTGGGGAATCGGCGGGCTGGCATCGCTGGTGATCGTGGTCAAGATGGGTGACACCGGCGCGTACTTCGTCGGGAAAGGCATTGGCCGGCGCCCGATGGCCCCGCGCCTTAGTCCCAAGAAAACCGTCGAAGGGGCGATCGGGGCTCTTGTGTTCTCGGCGCTGGCCAGTTGGGCGGTGTTTCAGTGGCTCGTGCCGGTCACGCTGCCGCCCTCGGGCCGCGCCTCCGCCGCGCTCGGGCACGTGGGGGGATCGGTGGTCTTTGGGTTGCTTGTCGGCGCGGCGGGCATGCTCGGCGATCTGGCCGAATCGCTTCTGAAACGCGATGCGGGACGCAAAGACTCCAGCACCTGGATCCCCGGGTTGGGAGGTGCGCTCGACATGCTCGATTCCGTGATCCTCGCCGCGCCGGTTGCCTACGCGTGCTGGAGCCTTGGCCTGATTGGCTGAGATGCAGATGAGTCGCGTCGTGAGACTCGGCGCCGGCATTCGTTCTACGCAATGCACGCCATGGCGCTGAATTCCTCGCCTACCCGCGCGAGGCATCATGGCTACCTCAAAATCTACCCCGGACGGGCTATGCCAACAATGCGAAATCGGATATCATGACTTGGTGATGCCCCCAAGGAAACGGCACGAAATCGGCAAGTCGTTCAGCGGCCTGCGCGCAAGTCGGAGGGACGCACGATGTCGATTCAGGTAGTCTGTCCGAACGGGCATCCGTTGACGATCGACGACTCATGCGCGGGGAAGATCGGACTCTGCCCCGTCTGCAAGGCGCCCGTCAAGGTGCCGCAGACCGACAACCGCCCGGTGTCCGAAGACGCGGGGCTCGATTTTCTCGCCGTGCCGGAACCGAAGTCCAGCCGGGCAATCTTTCCCCGCAGTGCAACAGCCGACCGCGCGGAGACGGTCAAGTACACGAAGAAGCGATGCACGCATTGCCAGCGCGAAGTGATCGCCTCCCTGTCGGTGTGCCCCTATTGCCACGGCCAATTTGCGGCCGCGTCTCCTGATCCCGGCCGCTCCGACGTCGACCCGGGCTAGGGGCCGCATCGCGCAGCACCGCGTCGTCTTGACGCGTGGTCAGTCGTCGTAAATTGTTATAATTGCAAGAGATAGTGTGATTAGTCGGACTCCGCTGGTGCTCAGACTCAGATCGCAGATATACTACGTAGTTGAAGGGCACGCAGTGGGTTGGTGCGCGGTGGCCGTAGAGCCGTCGCGAGTATAGATGGCTGAGTCGAACATCTCGGTCTATAGCACAGAATTGCTGCTGGCGATTCTCGGTTCGCGCGATCAGCACATTCGGCGAATCCGCGACGCGTTGGGAGCCCGTATCGCCGCACGAGACGGCTCGATCCATGTCGAGGGAGACGAGCAGGCGGTGATTCAGACCACCGCAATCCTCGAACAACTGCGCTCGCAGGCCGCCCAGGGAGAAGTGACGCCGGAAGACGTCAATCGCATGCTCATGGGTGTGCAACGGGGGTGTGGAGGGGGTGAAACAAACCCCTTGGTGGTGCATGGCGGCAGGCAGATCCGTCCGCGGTCTCCCGGCCAGGCCCGATACGTCGCCGCGATCCGCGAGCATCACGTAACGTTCTGTTTCGGACCGGCCGGCACTGGAAAGACGTATCTCGCTGTTGCCGCGGCAGTTACAGCGTTGCGATCGGAACAAATTCGGAAGATCGTATTGGTCCGGCCGGCCGTGGAAGCGGGGGAGAGCCTGGGTTATCTTCCGGGCGACCTGCAGGCCAAGATCAATCCCTATTTGCGCCCCCTGACCGACGCGCTTAAGGAGATGCTTGACTACGACACGATGAAGCGTTATACGGAGCAGGACGTCATCGAGGTCATTCCCCTGGCGTACATGCGCGGTCGAACGCTAAACGAGGCATTCATCATTCTCGACGAAGCGCAAAACACTACCGTCTCACAAATGAAGATGTTCCTGACCCGGATGGGCAACGGCTCCAAGATCGTAGCCTCCGGCGATGTCACCCAAGTGGACCTCCCGGCTCACACCCGAAGCGGCCTGATCGACGGGTTAAGCCGGTTGCGCGGCATCTCGGGGTTTGCCGCCGTCGAGTTGGACCAGAGCGACATCGTACGTCATCCCATGGTTCAGGAAATCGTCCGGGCGTATGAAGCGAAGCCCGGCAGGCGGCGCTAACGGCCATGGCGACAGGCGTTCAACGAAGGACGCGTTGGGAGCGAGTGGCGGCACTCGAACTCCCGCCCAACCGATGGGAGCAGGCATGGGCCAGACTCCATCGCGGCGATGTCTTGCTGCGTGCCGGCCTGTGCGTACTCACGGCCGTGGCCTTGTGCGCCGTGATCCGCGGCTGGTATCCCCCATTCACTTACCGCGCTGGGCAGGTTCTGCTCCGCGACGTGGTTGCCCGGCAGCCGTTCCAAACGATCAACGCCGACGAGACCGAGGCCCAGCGCGATGCGGCGCGGCGCAAGGTCCGTTGGGTCTATGTGCATGATCCCCGCCCGCTCGACCGGCTGACGGCGGCGCTGGAAATGGCCGTGAGTGAGGTGCTCGGTGCCCAGAAACTCGACGACGTGAATCCACAAATCTGGGCCGACTTCCTTCCCAGTACCGAAGACGGGTTCGTCCTCACCGCTCAGGAATCCCAGGAGCGGTTCGCAACGTTGAGACGGGCCCTTGCCGGGGATCCAACCTTGGCGGAGTTCCGCAAAGACATCTCGGACGCGCTGGCGACGTATCACGACCGAGGCTTGCTGGGCAAGCAAACCGCCCGCGTCGGCCTCGGGACGGATGAAATCGAGGTGTACCCGGCCGGGCACCCCGATCAGCGCCGGGTGGTCAAAGTGTCGGACGTGTTGCTCGGAAACGGAGCTGCCCTCCGCGGGTCGCTGCTCCGCGAGTTTGAATCGGCGGACGTGGCCGATCCCGTGTTCGACTGGCTCTATCGCCGCCTGCCGCCGACCCCCACGTTGCGTCGCGACGATGAAGAGACGAAGAAGGCCATGGACCAGGCCGCCCGAGCGGTCGGCGACGTGGTCGAAAACTACTCCGCCGGGGACCTTCTGGCAGCCGAAGGCACGCCGCTCGCCTCGGACCAGGTCCGGCTTCTGCGGCTCGAATATGAGGCGGCCATGGCCCAACGCTCGTGGGCCCAAATGGCGGTGCGCGGCGGGGCTGTCGTGGCGCTGATTCTCGCCCTGTTCGCCCTCGCGTCGGCGTACGCGGTCTACCGCGAGCCGCGGTTGACGTTCAACTTGGGAAGGATGACCTCGGTGTTGGCGATGCTGGTCGCCACGGTTGCCCTGTCGCGTTGGGCGTCGCTTGATCCGTGGCGGGCCGAGCTCGTCCCCATGGTTCTGTTCGGACAGACCCTGGCAATCGCCTATCGCAAGGAACTGGCGCTCATGCTGGCGGCCATTGCCGCGGTGGTTCTGGCGCTCGCCCTGGGACACGGCCTGCCGGTCTTGCTCCTGTTGCTGGGCGTGACGGTCACGGCCGTCGTGCAGCTCGGCCGCATCCGCAACCGGCCGAAGTTGATCTACGTCGGAATCGTGGCTGGCGTAGCCGCGTTTCCCCTGACAATCGGGTTGGCGGTGCTCGACAACCAACCGCTGGGCCGGGCGGTGTGGACTACGGCAGGCTGCAACGCCCTTTGGACCGTGGCCGCGGGCTTCGTCATGACCGGGATTCTGCCGTTCGTGGAGAAGGCCTTCGGTGTATTGACCGACATGAGTCTCCTGGAACTGGGCGACGTGTCGCACCCGCTCTTGCAGCAGTTGGTGCAGCGTGCGCCGGCCACCTACAACCACTCGATTACGGTGGGCTCGATTGCCGAGGCGGCCGCCGAGGCGATCGGCGCCCGCGGCCTTCTGGTCCGCGTCGGCGCGTATTACCACGACGTGGGCAAGATGCTCAAGCCCGGCTACTTCATCGAGAACCAGGCGCCCGCCAACAACCGGCATGAGGCTTTGGTGCCGGCGATGAGCACCTTGGTGATCATCGCCCACATCAAGGACGGTTCCGACCTGGCGAGGCAACACGGCCTGCCGCAGCCGATCATCGATTTCATCGAACAGCATCACGGCACGACCCTGGTCGAGTACTTCTTCGGCCGGGCGAACGAGCAGATCCAATCCGACCCGAACGGCGGGAGCGTCGATGAGAGCCTCTACCGCTATCCCGGCCCCAAGCCGCAGACCAAGGAAGCCAGCGTGTTGATGCTGGCCGACGCCGTCGAAAGCGCCAGCCGAAGCCTGGTCGACCCTGCCCCGGCCCGCATTGCGAGCCTGGTCCGCGAAATCGCCGAGCGGAAACTGGACGACGGGCAGTTCGACGAGAGCGGGCTCACGCTGCGCGAGCTTCGCACGATCGAGGACAGCGTGAGCAAGTCGCTGATCGCCAACTACCACGGCCGCGTGAAGTACCCGGACCAGAAGACCGCCTGAGCCGACCGGCAGCCGTGATCCGCATCGCCATCGCCAACCCGCAGAAGACGCTTCCCGTCGACCGTCGTCTCTTTCGCCGCGCAGTGCGCATGATCCTCAAGGACGCGGGCATCGGCGACGCCGAAATCAGCCTGGCCATCGTCGACGATCCGACCATTCAGGAAGTGCACCGTCGCCACATGGGCATGGACGACCCGACCGACGTGATCAGCTTCGTGCTCGATCGCGACGGCCAGCGGCTGGAGGGCGAAGTGGTCGCCAGTGCCGACACCGCCCAGTCGCGATGCTCGCAGTACGGATTGTCGCCCGCCGACGAACTACTGCTGTACGTGATTCACGGCACGCTGCACCTGGTCGGCTATGACGACTGTAACCGCCGCGCGCGGGCCACCATGCGGGCCAAGGAGCGGTATTATCTGGATCTCGCTCGCACCGAGCGGCGCTGATCGGCCCACCCGAGTAGGTTATGCTTCAGCATATCCTCCGGTCGCGTTGGCCTCCGATTGTCATGCTGAAGCATAACCGACGCCCCATGAGCATCTCACGCTTGCCGTTTGTCGGGCCGGAAGCGGACGCAGTAGATCGCGCCCACGATGGCCATCAACGCGCCCCACCAGACGTCGGCGTGCAGTTCGTAGAGGGCCACGCGCGTCTCGGGAGGCGGGGGGCTGATGAAGTGATACAGGCCAACTCCACAGATGATCAGCCCGTAGGCCAGGAGCATGGCCCCAATGAAGAACCAGATTGGTACCTGATGTTCCGAATCCATCGCGTGCGCCTTACCAGAAGAGGACGTTGATTCCCACCAGGGCGATGCCCACCATCGCGGCCCAGAGAAGCGGCCGCTGATACCAGGAGCACGGGCCTTCGTCGGGCAGGGGTGTCAAGCCCATCACCAAGTTTGCGAGTTCCTCGTCGGACTTCGGCTTCGTGAACAGACTCACGCCGACCGCGACAAACACCGACACGAGGAACGTCCAGAACGCGCTGTACATGTTCACGGCCATGGGCTTGGCCTTCTCGGACCGGGCGATGTACTTGGCGTGCTGGGGGTTGAATTCCGCGGGAACGAACGACTTGGCCACGTCCGACGCGTCGATCTTCACTCCGGGCTTGAGAACCACCGTCACCTTGTCATCGCCGAACTTGGCGGTCTTCCCCTCGGCGGCCAGCGTCACCTCCCGGGCCAGCACGCGGACGTCGGCATTCGCGCCCTTGGTGGGTACCGTCGCCGGCAGCGCGACTTCCTTCTGAACCACGACCCTGCCGGGGACAGCCGGATCGGGCGTTCCGGCATCCGCGGGCACGGGCACGTTGGTGGTGCGTACGATACCGCTTTGCACCACGACCGCGACGATCTTCTCGCGGCCGTCGACTTTGCTCTTCTCGATGCTGCTCACGTCGACTGGCACTTTGGGCTGGCCGTTCTCTTCAACGGTCTGCAGGACGACTGACGGCTGCGGACGGTAGCCGTCGGGGAACCAGTGGACGAAGCCCCACATGCCGATCGAGGCCAGGATGGCCGTCAGGAAGCCCCAGAACCCGCCGGCCGTGGTGGCCCGCTTCCAGAGCATGCCCACGATGATGACGCCGAACAACGGCACGATGAAGAAGAATACGAGCACCTGGAGATACTCCAGGATATTCGAGAATGCAAACAGGAGGTACGCCGTGCCGATCGACAACAGCACGCCCAGAATCGAGCACCACCGGCCCATGGCCAGATAATGCCGGTCGCCGGCGTTCTTGACCAGCAGGGGCCGGTACACGTCGTAGGTCCACACCGTGGCGAAGGCGCTGACGTTGCCGGCCATGCCGGACATGAACCCGGCGATCATGGCCGTGATGCCTAGCCCCAACAGGCCCGGCCCGAGATACCGGCCCATCAACAGCGGCAGCACGTCGTTGAACGTCTGGTGCGTGATCCCGGCCCGGGGATCGCTTTCCGGCACCAGGACCATGGGCGAGCCGTCGGGATTCATGAGCACGGCCAGGCCCAAGAGGCCGGGGATGGTGACGATCAGCGGCACGCACATCTTGAGCACGGCGCCAATCACCGTACCGTTTTGGGCCGAGCGGAGGTTCTTAGCCACAATCACCCGCTGCACCTGGAGGAAGTCGGTGCACCAGTAGCCGAAACTCACCGCCAGCCCCAGGCCGAAGACCATGCCGAACCAATCGATGCCCATCGGGTTGCTGTCGAACGAGCCTAAGTTGCGCCACAGGCTGGTGAAATCGGCGTTGGGGACCGTGGGATGGATGACCTTCACGTTCTGCTGGATCGAGGCCATCATGCCCTTCCACCCGCCGGCCTGGATCAGGCCCAGGATGGGGATCAAGAGCGACCCGAACCAGATCAGGAAAAACTGAAGCACCTCGTTGAACACCGCCGAGATCAGCCCGCCCAGGGTGACGTACACGGCCACGGTGAGCGACGAGACCCAGATGCTCACGTCCATGTTCCAGCCCAGGAGCAAGTGCAGGATCTTGGCCATGGCGAACATGCTAGCCCCGCTCACGAGCACGGTCATGAAGGCGAAGCTGATGCCCGCCAAGGCCCGGCTTCCTTCGCCGTAGCGGAGCTTCAGGTAGCCCGGCACCGAATGCGTCTTGCAGATGTAGTAGAACGGCATCATCACGATGGCCAGGAAGAGGATGGCCGGGATGGCGCCGATCAGGTAGGCGTGGGCCCCGAGCATGCCGTACTGGTACGCCATGGCCGACCAGCCCATCGTCTCCAGCGAGCTGAGGTTGGCCGAGATGAAGCTCAGGCCGGCGATCCAGGCGGTCATCTTCCGTCCGGCCATGAAGAAGTCTTCGCCGGTCGTGGCGTATTTCTTCAGATAGACGCCGATGAGGATCACGACGGCGAAATAGATCGCCACAATCAACATGTCGACCGCGCTCATCGAGAGCATCTTTTCTTGAGCGGCGGCGACGAGGAGCAGGGAGGTGGTCATGGAGGTGCGTGGGGATTAGGGGCTGGGGATTGGGGATTTGGGGTTGGAGGTGGGGACTCCATTGAGCACGGAGCCAGGATCGACGGCTCGGCGGTCTTCCGTCTCGCCAAGCCGCTCAACCACGCATCGCAGTCCCTAATCCCCAATCCCTACTCTCTACTGGGGAATCGTCAGTCCTTTCACATCCAGCCCCACGACCGTGGCCGTCTTGTCAGGCATGACTTTGGGCAGGGTGATCGTGACGCCGGAATCCAGCGATTGTACTTCGAGTTTCTCCCCGCCGTCCAGCAAAAACGCCATCGAGGGCTTTCCGCTCAGGCCCAACACGGCCAGCTTGTTGTCCTTGGGCCATTGAAACACGTGGAGGTACAAACGCGTGCTGCCGTCGGGCAAGGTCTTGCGGGTCGCGCGGCCCCAGGGCGTGGCCTTGAAGGGGCTGGCCTGCGTGCCGTAGATCGATTCGCCGTTGGCCGCCATCCAGCGGCCGATCGCGCGGAGTCGTTCGACGGACGGGGTTGGGATTTCGCCTTCAGCCGTCGGTCCGACGTTCAGCAGGTAGTTGCCTCCTTTGGACGCCGTGTCGATGATGTTCCGCACCAGTTCCTCGGCCGGCTTCCATTTCTGGTCGTCGCTCCGATAGCCCCAGGTGTCGTTCATGGTCATGCACGACTCCCAATCGACGCCCGGCAGGCCCGTGGCCGGGATCTGCTGCTCCGGCGTGCCGAAATCGCCCGCGTACTGTTTATCCTTCTTGCTCAGGCCTTCCATGCCTTCGCGGCCTTTGCCGATCCGATTGTTGATAATCAGACTCGGCTTCAGGTCGCGCAGGTAGGCGTACAGGTCGGCGGCGTCGGGCTCGGTCCACCAGTCGGGCCACTCGCCGTCGAACCACAGGACCTCGGTATCGCAGGTGTCCAGCAGTTCCTTGAGTTGCTGCTTCATGAAGGCCACATACTCGGCCTTCTTGCCCGGCCGGATCTTGGTCGGATTGTAGTGCTCGGCACTGCCGCGATCCTGGGCCGGATGGTGCCAGTCCATGATCGAGTAGTAGGTACAGAACTTGATCCCCTGCTTGCGGCACTCGTCGGCAAGCGGCTTCAGCAGATCCTTGCCGTACGGCGTGGCGTCGACCACGTTGTACTTCGCGGCCTTGGTGCCGAACAGCGAGAAGCCGTCGTGATGCTTCGAGGTGATGACGATGTACTTCACGCCCGCCGCCTTGGCGATGCCCACCCATTGGGCTGCATCGAATTTCACCGGGTTGAACTTTGCGGCGAACTTCTCGTACTCGGCAACCGGGATGTTGGCCTGGTCCATGATCCACTCGCCGAGCCCCGGGGCCGGCTTCCCCTGCCACTGGCCGGCGGGAACCGCGTACAGGCCCCAGTGGATGAACATCCCGAAGCGGGCCTCGCGCCACCACTGCATGCGAGCGTCCCGCTCGGACGAGCACTGCGCTCCGCAGCATCCCGAGCACTGGGCGAAGGCCGACGCCGCAACGAACACCAGACCCGCGAACGCAGCCACACTCCAAGCGATTCGTTTTGCGATCATAGTCTCTCCACCAAGATCCAAGGACTTCGACGCGAATCCGTCGATCGCCGGATTCAATAGGGCAATGACCCTCGCGAGAACAGCCCACCCCCTGAAGCAGGCGACGCCTCGACGGTTACCAGAGTAACAGGTTTGCCGACCCAACGGAAGTGGCAAGGGGCTTGCCATGATCTGCCGGCTTGACGAAGGTCGCGGAACTGTTCGACCAGCGTGCACAATGGGTAATGCGCATGCTGCTGGGGTTGGGCAGAACCCAGATCCGCGTTGCACCGAGCGTGGTGGTCTGAGGGCCAACCACCGCTTCCCTCATTCGCACCTACGAAATCCCGATCAGGATGCCGGTCAGGAAGACCAACAGGCCGCCGATGACAACCTGGAGAACCGCGGACCCCAGGGGGGTGTCCATGTACCGATGGCGGACCCAGGCGATGACTGCCAACTCGACGAGGACCACTGCGACGGCGACGGCCGTTGCCGTATGGATGTGGGGAATCAGGTACGGCAGGGTATGCCCCAACCCGCCTACCGCGGTCATCAGGCCGCAGACGACGCCTCGCTCCCACGGCCGGCCGCGGCCGGTGAGACTGCCGTCGTCCGAAAGAGCTTCCGCGAACCCCATGCTGATTCCGGCGCCCAGGCCGGCGGCCAGTCCAACGAGGAACGTCTGCCAACTGTCGCGGGTAGCGAAGGCAGCGGCAAACAACGGGGCAAGCGTCGAGACGGAGCCGTCCATCAGCCCGGCCAAACCGGGTTGGATGACTTGGAGGACAAACAGGCGGCGCTGGGTGGTCGCTTCTTCTTCCTCGGCGCCGGAGGCGCGCCGCTCGGCTTCCAGTTTCTCGGCGAAGGCCTCATGCTGGCGTTCCTCTTCGGCGAGATCGCCGAGAAGCTGGCGGATACCGGCGTTGGCGGTTTGCGCGATGGCCTTGAGGTAGAAACGCTTCGTCTCCAGTTCCATCTGGGCGATCTGCTTGCGCACGGCACCTTGTCCCAGCGGGCGTACGAGCCAGATGGCCGGGCGATCGACAAAACCCTTCACGTCTTGACGACGGATGAGCGGAATATGGTCGCCGAATTGCCGCCGGTAGAGTTCGATCAGTCGGTGCCGGTGTCCGTCCTCCTGGGCACGCATCCGCTGGAGTGCGTCGGCCGTGGCGGGGTAGTCAGCACGCAGGCCCTCGGCGAAGTCGTCGTAGATGCGGGCATCCTCTTCCTCGAGCGAAATCGCCAAGGCCAGGATCTCTCGCTCGCTGAGGCTCTTGAAGGTCCGCACGCGGTACTCCTCTTGGTGCTTTCTTGGGGAATCGCACTGATGGTATGCCGCCGGTCGGAATCCGTCAACCGACGCCGGTAGTCCGGGGTGCGCAAGAAAGCAGAACGGCCCGACCTATTCGGGTCGGGCCGCTCGCCAAACTAGACCAGGCTTGCCTCTGGAACTCAGAAGCACGACACTCGCGTCAGGCCACTCCTAGCCTCCGCATCCCTCCGCCGGAGCGACAGCGGCCTCGACGGCCGTTTCGCAGCGGTCGGTTGGGCAGGCGAGCTTGCGGCGCGGGGCCAGGCAGCAAGGCATCGGGCAGCAGACCTGCACCGGCACCTCTTTGCACACCACGCGCGGCACGCACCGCGTCACCGTGTAGGGAACCTGCTTGGCCACGCACGTCACGCAGTTGATCGTCTTCTCGTAGCATACCGGCTTGCACACCGTGTACGGCACTTGCTTGACGCACTCCTCGCGAACCATGCGGCACACCTGGTAGGTGCAAGTCTTGACCCGCGTCTCGGGCACCATCTTGCACACCTGGTAGGTGCAGGTCCGCTCTTCGGGCACCATCTTGCAGACCTTGTAGCAGCAGGTCTTCACGCGCGTCTCTTGAACCATGCGGCACACCTGGTAGGTGCAAGTCTTGACCCGGGTTTCGGGCACCATCTTGCACACCTGGTAGCAGCAGGTCCGCTGCTCGGGCACCATCTTGCACACGGTATAGCACCGGGTCCGCTGCTCGGGCACCATGACGCACACCTTGTAGCAGCAGGTCTTAACCCGGGTTTCGGGCACCATCTTGCACACCTGGTAGCAGCGGGCGCGTTCCTCGCGAACCATGCGGCACACCTGGTAGGTGCAAGTCTTGACCCGCGTCTCGGGCACCATCTTGCACACCTGGTAGGTGCAGGTCCGCTCTTCGGGCACCATCTTGCAGACCTTGTAGCAGCAGGTCTTCACGCGGGTCTCGGGGACCATGCGGCACACCTGGTAGGTGCAGGTCTTGACGCACTTCTCCGGAACCATGCGGCACACCGTGTACGGAACCTTCTTCACGCAGGTCTCTCGCACGTACTTGACGCACTCGATCTGCTTTTCGCATACCTCGGGAACCCAGACCTTCTTGCAGCACCGTGTGGGCGGGCATTGGACCTGGATGGTCTTGCACTCGCCCGGGCAGTACACGCAACGGCAAGTGCACGGATCATACACCCAGCAGCCGGGCTCCTGGATGCACTTGGTGACCACCGGTCCGGGAATCTCGCACACCTGCGTTTCCCACCGGCCCGAGCACACCTGAATCGTCTTCGTGTACGTCACCGGCTTGCACACCGTGTAGCACACTTCCTTCTCGCAGGTCTCGTAGACCGGCTTCATCACCGTGTAGCAGATCTCCTTGGTGCGGGTCTCGTAGACCGGCTTGCACACCGTGTAGCAGATCTCCTTGGTGCGGGTCTCGTAGACCGGCTTGCATACCGTGT
>CAZFKF010000040.1:0-12971 GCA_964518805.1 uncultured Planctomycetaceae bacterium
GTAGTTCATGTTGTCCGCGCACACGCGCTCGTCCCAGCGAACGAAATCGTCCCAACCTTCCTTGCGGTTGGTATGCTTGCCGGCCGAGGCGTACGAGCCGATGTAGCGGCCGTCCTGTTCGCCGTTGTCGTATCCGAGAAAACGGTCGCCGAAGACCCGCATCAGGATCTCGTGATGCTCCGGCGCGATCTTCGAGGGATACTGCGGGTCCAACGGCACATAGCCCCAGATGTCGAACACCAGAAGCCCGCGGCGCCGCACTTCTTCCAGCCGCTTCGCCATGTCGCCGAGCGCGGCGCGATAGTCTTCTTCCTTGGCAGACGCGCTGCGCTGCGGGCAGATGCCGATGTGCGGCCAGCAGACGTCGCCGAAGTCGTAGAACTCGTGGAATTGGTCGAGCGCGTGGGGGCTGATGTCCCTCGCCCCCGTGCAATGCAGGTCGTAGCCAAGCGTCTTGCGCGTGACCGGCTTCGGCTCAGTCTTGGCGAACAGGGGATGCTCCTCGGGCACCACCGGCCTGGTCCACGGGCGGAAGGCGCGGGCCACGAGCGGCGACGGCGTCACGCCACCACACTTCGCCGCTCCGGCCATCGCCGAATGCGCTTTGACCAACACTTCGGCATAGCCGGCCGGCGGGGCGACGGCGTCGCGGCGATCGAAAACCGGACCGATGATCGCGCCGGCGAAGCGGTTCACCCGGTCGGCGTTCTGGTTGGCTTCGTCCAGTTCCAAACAGATGGCCGTCACATGGCCGGGATCGAAGACTTCGTTTCCCTCGAAGGAGATCGGCACGATGACGTCCTGAACACCGGCCTTCGCATCGCGGGCCCGCCAGAGGAGCTTCTCGTCGTTCTTGCCGTCGACCGCCCAGATCGATACGACGTGCCCCGACCCCTGGCCTTCAAACCGGAAACGAAGCCGTCCGAACGGTTCCAGGTCCCACGCCCCCTCGCAACGCCATCGCACGCAGTCGCCAGCGAATAGCTCGTCGCGGTTCGCGTTGGCTAGCGTCGCCGAGAATCGCAGCGCGGGCTTGTCGCGGATTTCGAGACGGATCGCCGCGTTCTCGGGCCGGCCGAAAAGGCGCTCGGCCTGCCATGTGGCTGCCCGGCCCATAAAGTCGCCCTGCGGCACCGCACACCGCTGCCAAGGAACGCCAAGCGGCGGCGCGGCGTCCACCGGTTCCAGACGCACGGCAACGATCTCCGGCAGCACGTCCTGGAGCCGAATCCAATGCAACCCGGCCGAAAGTGTGGTCGTGCCCTGGTATTCCCAAAGGGCATCGCGCAGGGCTGGGCTCAGCGAGCGATTGCGAGCCGCCATGTGATAGGGGTGAAGATCCTTTCCGTCAATCACCAGATCGCAAGGGCGCAGCCCGGGCGAGGCGTAGCGAAGATAGACCCGATAGGTCTGCTCGCGCGGCACGTCGATCCAGTATTCGATCAGCCCGTCGCCGAACGCCACGGCCGGATCTCCGGAACTGCCCGGTTCGATGTCCAGGTCGCCCGCCCTGCGGTCCGCAGCCTCGGGCAGCAGCACGATGCGGCCGGGCCGACGATCCGGCTCCGGTCCGGCGCGGAGCGGCACGAGGACCGGCGGCTCGAAAGTGCGACGCGAGCAGGCCTCGCCCGACCAGCGGGCCTGGACTTCGCCGCCGGCCGACAACGTGGCGGCGGTCACGGCGAAGTAGCCCGGGCCGCTGGGTTCCAGGCCCACGATGTAATGGCCGGCGCCGGACCATTCGTCCGAGACGTCGCACTGGACGGTTGTCTCGCCCTTGTCGGCCACGGAACTCAAGTCGTAGCGGCCCACGATCGCCGCCGGCTTGCCCGGCGTCTTGAGCGACACCCAGCCGGACGAATTGCCGCCGTAGCGTTTCTTCAGGGTCAGGCTCAGTTGGGCCGCGCCGGTCGATCGCGGCTTGCGCACGGCTTTGACAAAGGCTGGCTTGCTGGGGATCTCGAAGGCCCTCTGGCCGAGTTGGAGCTTGTTCTGCGGGTCGTAGCGCACGCAATCGGACACGCGGACCTCGTCGATCCGGCCGTTGAACCAGTAGTCCTGGCCCACGTAGCAGCCGACCCAAAGCCCGCGCGAGGCGACTCCCAACACGAAGTCCGCCGCGCCCGCGCTCCGCCCTTTCAGGACGCCGTCGAGGAAGAAGCTCGCCTGGCGCCCGTCGAAGGTCGCGGCCAGATGATGCCACGCGCCGAAGCGGACCGAGCCCAGGCCCGCGCCGATTTGGTGGTGTCGCTGCCCCTGGGCGTTCGCCACACTCGCCCCCAGGTTGTAGAGCGAGAGCGAGGTGCTCGCCCCGTCGCTCAGATCGAAGTGGAAGACAATGTCCTGCCCAACGAGGAACTGCCGGCCTTCGGGATTGTCCTGCTTGAACCAGCATTCGGTCGTGAGCTGTTTGAGGTCGCGCGCGGCGGGAAGCGACTGCCGGAACACGCTGGCCTTGGCGCCGTCGAACCGCAGGGCCTTGCCGAAACGCCCTTCGACCCATTGGGCCCCGCGGACTTCGCCGTCATAGCCGTGGCCGCTGGAGTCCTTGGCCAGGTTGCCTTGGCCTTCGTCAAAGTGATACAGGAGCAGCGTGTGCCGGTCCGGCACAAACGGCGCCGCTGGATCCGCCGCCGGACTAGCGCCGACCATGGTCCCAAGGCAGTACGCAACGGCAAACACTCCAGTCAGGGCTCTCATGGTTCTTTCTCAACGCGGCGGGCGGCAAGTAGTGCGCTCCAGGGCACACCGCAGAGCGCAAGGGTGGGTCACGATCCGCCAGTATAGCAACACGGCCCGATTCAAGCGACTCCGGGCCACGGCGCGCCAGGAGCGTGACTGCACATAATGCTTGTTGCACGGGCTAGATGCGACCGCGCGATTCCAATACGGCAGGGAATTGCCTGCTGGGAACGCCGCCTGGCTGGCGGGGAGGTTTCCGAGGGGCGTTGAATGGGTAGAATGTAGGCTTGAGATTCCATCGGACACGAAGGCTAACGAGGCCGTGGCACTTCGACTCGACAAGGCGCTCTTATGACTTCGCCCAGGCAAGACTTGTTGCGTGCCCTTCCGTCCGTCGAATGCGTTTTGCAGCAGACGGAGACCGAGAAAGGCGCCGCGGAAATCCCTCGCCGGATTCTCGTCGAATGCGTCCGCGCCGCTGTTGAGGAAGCTCGAAAGCGGGTGCTCGCCGAAGAGACGGACGGCCTGACCGGGGAATCGTTGCGTCAGGCGATTGCGGCCGACGTGCGCCAGCGGCTCGATGCAGCCTCCGGGCCGCATTACCGCAAAGTCGTCAACGCCACCGGCATCGTCCTCCATACGGCGCTGGGCCGCGCCGTGCTGCCTGCCCGGGCGGTGCGGCAGATCCAGGACGAGCTTTCCGGTTACTCGCTGGTCCAGGTCGATCTCCAAAGCGGCACGCGATCGAAACGCGACGAGCGAATCGAGTGGCTCTTGCGGCGGCTCACCGGGGCCGAGGCCGCCACGGTGGTCAACAACAACGCCGCCGCCACGGCGATCGTGCTCAACACCGTGGCCAAAGGCAAGGAGGTCGTGGTCTCGCGGGGGCAACTCGTCGAGATCGGCGGCTCGTTCCGTCTGCCCGAGGTCATGGCCGCTGCCGGGGCCAAGCTCGTCGAGGTGGGCAGCACCAACAAGACCCACCTGCGCGACTACGAGCGGGCCATCACCGAGAATACGGCGGCAATCCTCCGCGTCCATCCCAGCAACTACAAGATCGTGGGGTTCACGGCCGAGGCGCCGCTGGAAGACCTGGTCCAGCTCGCCCGCGCCAAGGGGCTGACGATGATCGACGACGTGGGCGCCGGCCCTCTGGTGGATTTCTCGCGGTTTGGATTCGACAAGGAGCCCACGTTGCCCGAATCGGTGGCCACCGGGGCCGACCTCATCACCTCCAGCGCCGACAAGCTGATCGGCGGCTCGCAGGGGGGCATCATCCTGGGCAAGGCCTCTTGGATCCAGGCGATTCGCAAGAATCCCTTGGCCCGGATTGTGCGCGTGGGAAAACTCACCCTGGCCGCCCTCGAGGCGACGCTCTCGCTCTTTCTCGACGAGACCCGAGCCCTGCGCGAAGTCCCCACGCTCCGCATGCTTTGCCGCCCGCTGGGCGAACTCGCCGAACAGGCCGACCGGATCGCTCAGGCCATCGCGGCGCAGTCTCCCGGCATTTCGGTAAACGTCATCGAAGGCTCTTCGCAAATGGGCAGCGGGTCCCTGCCGGGTCAGGACCTGCCTACGCGCCTCGTGGCGGTCGAATGTGCTGCCGTCGAAGCCGGGGAACTGGCGCAGCGTTTGCGATGCCACCGGCCGCCGGTGTTCGTCCGGGTTCACAAAGGGCGAGTCCTCATCGACCCGCGCACACTGCTCGACGACGAGGAGTCGATCGTGGTGCAAGCGTTTGCCTCGCTTCATTCGCGAGGCTCTGGCAGCGGACCGTGACGCATCAACCCTTGAATCGACGCCGGCGCCGGCTAGACTACCAGTAAGCGGCCGGCCAGGAATTGCACCGCAGTTGCACCGGCAAGGCTACACATTAAGGAGCGGAAGGATGTCGACCGGGTTTGATCCGCTGAAAGAATGGCTCGGGATCCCTGCCGACGAGCAGCCGCCGCATTGCTATCGATTGCTTGGCCTGCACATCTTTGAAGACCGCATTCAGGTGATCGAGAGCGCTGCCGACCGTCAGGCGGCGTACGTGCAGACGCTGCTTGCCGGCCCGCATGCCGCGGTCGCCCAGGAGGTGCTGAACCAGATTGCCACGGCCCGAGCGTGGCTCGTCACGGCCGAGAACAAGGCCCAGTACGACGCGTGGCTCAAGGAACAATTGGGCTGGGGCGCACCGCCTCCGCAGCCCGAGCCGGCCTCGCCGCCGGAACCTGCGGAGCCAGAGGTCGCTCCCGACGTGAGCCAGGCTTTGGACGGCGCCGACCTCTACGTTCCGTCGCACCGCAGGGCCCAGAAGGGGCGAAAACGCAGTTCCCTGGGCGTGATGGTCTCGCTGGTCGCGGCGATCGTGGCCGTGGTCGCGATTGGGCTCGCGGCCTTCTATGCGCAGAGCCTGTTCTCCGATACCGGGACGCTGGTCGTCCAGTGGCCGGAAGAGGAACGCCGCGACGGCGTCTTGGAGATCGACGGAAAACGGGTCGACATGGCGCCGGGCGCTGAAATTGCCTGCCGCGTTCCGATGGGGGCCCATTCGGTCAAGTGCATCCGGCCCGGCTACGAACCGTTCGAGGTGACAATGCCCATCACCACGGGAAAGGTCACCACGCTCCGGCCCGCATGGCGCCAACCCGGCCAACAAGCCGACGTGGCCACGACCGAGCCGTCGGGCGATAAGGACCGTCCTGCTGCCAAGGACTCGGCGCCGAAGCCGGCCAAGCAGGAGAAGGCCGACGACTTCTCGTTCGACATGAACGACAAGAAGTAGAGGCAGGATCCGGAGTATCGGCAGCCCTCCGGATTCGGGCCTCTATTTTGCCATGAGCACCAGGGAGATTCCCGCGAGGCCGATCGCCGCGCCAACGGCGATGCTGAATGCCTTCTGGACGCTCGTGCGGCGCGCGTAGGCCCCGATCGCGACCGGAATGGTGGTCCAGCCCAGTCCACCGAGGGCGAAGAAGAGTCCTACGGCTCGCCCCTGCGTGGCCGGCTCGCAATGCGACAGGAGGATGGCCATCAACGTGGGAAACACCGGTCCAAACGCGAGGCCCGCGGCCACGACGAGTGTGCCCGCGAGCCCTGCGCCGCGTCCGAGCACCACGCCGGACAGGATGGCAACGCCCACGAGCGACGCGACGAGGATCACGGCCGCCTCGCTTTCTGCGGGAAGTTGGAAGACGTTGAACGCCACGGAGAGCCGCGAGACGACGAACGCCAGCCAGAAGGCCGACAAGAGGGCCGAAGCCGTCCCCTCATTCACGCGGTTGTCGCCCAAGTAGGTGGTGAACCAGGCGGCCATGGTCGCTTCCAAGGGAAGATAGAAGAACAGCGCCACCGCGCAGAGCCACATCACTCCATTACCCCAAAAAGAGGCCGTCGCCGATGCAGCGCTTTGCACGGCTTCTCCGCCGCCGGGCGCAAAGTCGGCGCCGAAGACCAGGACTGCGGGGGCTACGGCGAAGGCCGCGAGCATCAACGACCCCACGGCGAACCCAAGGCGCCGCAAAAGGAACATCACCACCAGCGGGGCCAGGAACGCGCCCAGGCCGAAAAACGTGTTGCCCAGGTTCGTCGCGTACACATGGCTGCCCGGAAACGCCGACGGCATGAGCACGTTCAGCACGTTGATCAATCCGGCCCAACCGGCGCTGAGCAGCACCACGCTCAGCAGCGCGTGCCAATAGGTCTTCGACCTCGCCAGCACGGCCAGGGCCGCGGCGATGAGCAGGGAGCCGAGGACCAACACGGTCCGCTTCCCCAACAGGTCGATGAGCACGCCCATCATCAGCACAACGGGGATCATCACGAAGCCGAAGGTCGCCACCAGTCCGCCGACGCGGGATTCGTCGATCTCCAGCCGCCGCGCGAGCGCCACCTTGACGCTGCCGATCAGCGCCGCGCCCATGCCCGCCACCAACAGGCCCACGACCACAGTGACTTGAAGCAGATTCATCGGGAGGCCCTTTTCGAGGTTGAAGTTGCTCGCCAAACTACGGCATCGCGCGGCGGACTACGGCCGAGCGGCCAGGAATTCGTCTAGCGCTCGCTTGCCGGATTCCGTGGCGACGAACGGATCGGGGTGCTCCCAGGCGTCGATGTCCAGCCATCCGTCGTAGCCGGCGACGAGGATCTGATCGAGCATGGCCTTCCAGTCCATCGAGCCCTCGCCCAGCGCCAGGTGCGTCGAACTGCGGGATTCGATCTGCGTGCAGGTGCCGTCGTTGCCGGCCAGGTGCGTGTAGCCGATGTACGGCTGCAACTCCTTGAGCAACTCCAGCGGCCGCTGCTTGCTGAGGACGTTGATGTGGGCAAAATCGCAAAGCGCCCGCAAGTACGGACTGTTCGCGGTTCGCAAAACCTGGAACCAGACGTCCGGGGTGTTCACCTGCTGGACGGGTTCGGCTTCGAGGACGAGCGGGATGTTGACGCTTCGGGCGAGTTCCGCGCACTGGGCATACACCTCGGCCATGTATCCGATGCTCTGCTGACTGGGGCCCGAGCCGAACAGTTCGCCCGCCCAGACCCCCATGGCCTCGCAGCCCAAGGTGACCGCGAAGTCCAGCATCGCTTGAATGTACGCCACGTAGCCCTTGCGGCAGACGGAATAGGCGCTGGCCGGATGACCGTTGCCCAGCCCGCCCGGCAGCGACTGGATGCTGGCCACGACGAGGCCGTGGTCTTCGATCCGTTTGCGCAGCTCGGTCTGCGCCGGGCGTGCGCGGGGGTATTCCTCGGGCATCCCGAACAGTTCCACGCCGTCGAAACCGAGTCTCGTCGCGTGGCTCAGGATGCGTTCGAAATCATAGGGCTGGCCGTAGATCACGTGGGCCCAGCCGAAACCATTGAGTCCGAGAGCCGTCCTGCACTTGGTCATTCGGGTCCCCCTTTCTTAGAGAGTCGACGGCCGCAGGCGTTGTTCCTAGATCGTAGGGTGGGACAAGCGGAGCGCAGTCCCACCAGAATCAGGTGAAGTCTCATCGGTGGGACTGCGCTCCGCTTGTCCCACCCTACAGTCTTGGCCGGCTGGCGCCGCTTCTCCCGCGGTTACTTGAAGTGTTCGACTTCGATTTCCTGGATTCGCGCGAAGCCTTCGGCCTGGACGCGGCGACGTTCCTCGCTGAAACCTTCGCCGATCGTGGCGCCCAGCCAGGCGTCGACCATGTCGCGGGCCACGTAGGGGCCGACGATCCAGGCGCCCATGCACAGGACGTTGGCGCGGTTGATAACCCAGTGCAGCCGGGCCGTCGTGGCCGATTCCGCAACGCCGGCATAGATCCCCTTGAACTTGTTGGCCACCAGGCACACGCCCATGCCGGTGCCGCACATGAGGATTCCCCGCTCGGCCTCGCCGCTCTGGATGGCCTTGGCCACGCGCGCGGCCGTCTCGTAGAACTTGTGCGGTTTCTCGGCGCACGTCATGCCCAGATCGAGCACCTCGTGTCCGGAGTCGGTCAGGTGCTGGCGGACGAACTTCATCAGTTCAAAGGAACAGACCTCGGCGGCAATCGCGAGTTTCATGACATAGGCTCCTGCTGGCTTCTGGCGGTGCAATCGTTACGGCGCCCAGTAACGCTCGGTAACGATCTTCTGTTCGGTGAAGAAATCGACGACGGCCCGGCCCTGGGCCTTGATGTCGGAGTAGAGCGAGGCTTTCATCCCGCCGAAGGGAAGGTGGGCCACGGGCGCGGGTATGCCGACGTTGACGCCGATCATACCGCATTCGGCTTCGAGCTTGAAGCGCCTCGCCCAGTAGCCGTCCTGCGTGTAGATCGACGCCCCGTTGCCGTACTGGTGGTTGTTGATGATCCGCACGGCCTCGTCGAAACCCTCGGCCTTCAAGATGCAGACCACCGGACCGAAGATCTCGGTCTTGTGAATCTCCATGCCTGGGCGCACGTCGACGAACACGGTCGGGCCGATGAAGTGGCCCTTCTCGCGTCCGGGGACGACCAGGTTGCGGCCGTCCAAGGCCAATCGGGCGCCTTCGTTCACGCCGGTTTCGATCATCCGGAGGATGAACTGTTTGGCCTTGGCCGAGATCACCGGCCCCATCAGCATCGATTCCTCGGCAAGGCCCGGATCGAGCGGATCGGCGACGATCACGCGCTGCGACGCCTCGATAAACTCCCCGCAGATCGTCCGATACATCGCGTCGCCCACGGCCACGATCACCGAAGAGGCCATGCAGCGCTGGCCGGCGCAGCCGTAGCAGGAGGTGATCATGTTGCGAATCACCTCATCGACCCGGGCGTCGGGCATCACCACCAGGTGGTTTTTCGCCGAGCCCATGGCCTGGCATCGCTTGTTGTTGCGGGCGCACTTTTCGGCCACGGCGCGGCAGGTTGCCGAGGCGCCCACCAGCGAAAAGCCCTTGACCTGGGGATGTTCCAGTAGGGCATCGACCACCGTGCGATCGCCGTTGACCAGGTTGAACACGCCGGGCGGGAGGTCGGTCGCGGCAATCAACTCGGTCACCGCTTGCATGGTCAGCGGCACTCGCTCCGACGGCTTGACCACGAACGTATTTCCGGCTGCCACGGCATACGGGAAGAACCAGAACGGGACCATGCAGGGGAAGTTGAACGGTCCGGCCAGGGCAAAGACGCCCAAGGGGAGGCGGAGCACCTCGCCGTCGATTCCGAACGAGGCCCCGACGAGTTTGTCGCCTTGCTGGAGCATGGGCATGCCGCAGGCCACTTCGCAGTTCTCGATGGCCCGCTTGACCTCGGCCCTCGCGTCGGGCAGCGACTTGCCCATCTCTTCGGTAATTGTCCGCGACAGTCGCTCCTCGTTCTGACGCAGAAGCGCGGCGAGTGTGAATAGCGGCTGCGCCCGCCGCGCGGCCGGCATGGCCCGCCACTCGGAAAACGCCGCGGCCGCGGCCTCGACCGCCCGATCGGTTTCGGCGGCCGTTGAGAGGGGCGTCCGGGCGATGACGTCGCCGGTGCTCGGATTCTCGACGTCGATGTGCCCCGTACAAGCGGGCTCACACCACTGCCCTGCCACGTAATTCCTGACCGTCGCCAATCCCATCGCGAACTCCTGGTTTTCAAGATCGAACATCTGTCTCCCCTCTCCCGTTGGACGGGAGAGGGGCAGGGGGTGAGGGGAGATGAAACCCGTCGTGCGGATTCCAGCCACGATCACCCCTAACTCATCTCTCGTCCTGGGAGAATGGGAACTGAGTTGTCAACCTGAGACGCAATAACCGTCGCCCAGCCGTGCCATGGCGCGGCCTGCGGCGATGATCGACTCCACGTTGACCCCCAGTTTGCTGAACACGGCCTCGTCGTCGCCCGACTCGCCGAAGACGTCCGGGAAGCCCAGCCGGCACAGCCGGCAAGGCGCGTGCTCGGTAAGCGTTTCGGCCACTGCGCCGCCGAGCCCGCCCAGCCGGCTGTGATTCTCGACCGTGATGATTCTCCCCGTTTCGCGGCTGGCCCCGACGATCGCTTCCACGTCGAGCGGCTTGATGGTCGGCATGTGGATGAGCCGGACGTGGATGCCTTCCTTCTCCAGTTCCAGGGTGGCTTTGAGCGCCTTGGCGGTCATCATGTCGGTCGAGATGATCGAAAGGTGCGAGCCTTCGTGCAGCCGGTACGAACGCCCGATCTCGAAGCGGTGGGAAGCGTCGAAGAGCACCGGCACATGGCAGCGGACGGTCCGCAGATACACGGGCCCGCAATGGTCGGTCGCCGCGCGCACCGCCTGCCGGGTCTCCAAGGGATCGCCGGGGCAGATCACGGTCATGTTGGGCATGCAGCGCATCACGGCCACATCCTCGACCGACTGGTGCGTTGCCCCGGCCCTGCCCGTGGGAATGCCCCCGTACGACCCGTTGAGCTTGACGTTCGACTGGGCGTAGGCCACGGACACGCGGACCTGATCGACCGCCCGCTTGGCCACGAACACGGCGAAGGTGGAGACCCACGGAATGAGCCCCAAGGTGCTGGCGCCGGCCGCCATGCCCACCATGTTTTGCTCGGCGATTCCGGCCTGGATGAACCGGCCGGGGAAGGCGTCGCGGAACCTTGCCGTGTACGTGCTGGTGCCCACGTCGGCGTCGAAGACGATCACCGATGGGTTCTCGGCGCCGAGTTCCAGCAAGGCGTCGGCAAACGCGGATCGCATTTCAATCATCTCGCCCGGCTTCATCGCAGGAACCCTACGCGACGTCGTGTTCGATCTCGGCCAAGGCGCGGCGATATTCCTCGTCGTTGGGCGCCTTGCCGTGCCACTCGTACTTCCCCTCCATGAACGAGACGCCCTTGCCCTTGACCGTGTGGGCAATCACCACGGCAGGGCCCGAGGCGCTTGCCTGCCGGGCCTCTTCGATCGCCGGGACCAGGCTGGCCAGGTCGTGCCCGTCGCACTCGAAGACGCTCCACTGGAAGGCCCGCCACTTGTCGGCCAGCGGCTCCAGGTCGAGCGTTCCGGGAACGGTGCCCGACAACTGCACGCGGTTGTAATCGACGATGGCGACCAGGCCCGTGAGCTTGCGTTGGCCGGCGAACATCACCGCCTCCCAGACCTGGCCTTCCTGAAGCTCGCCGTCGCCCAGCAGGACGTATACATGAAAGAACATCTTCAGAAGGTCGCGGCCGAGGGCCATTCCCGCCCCGGCCGAGAGCCCTTGCCCGAGCGAACCGGTCGACATGTCGACGCCCGGCGTCTTTCGCATGCAAGGGTGCCCTTGCAGCATCGAATCGATGGCGTCGAACTCGGCGAGCCGTGCTTCGTCGAAATAGCCGCGGGCCGCCAGCGTGCAGTAGTAACCCGGGCTGGCGTGCCCCTTGCTGAGAATGAACCGGTCGCGGTTGGGCCACTGCGGATACGACGGATCGATTCGCATCACGCGGAAATACAGCGTCGCGAGGATCTCGACCTCGGACAGCGAGCCGCCGGTGTGCCCGGCGCCGGCGTGCGCGACCGTGCGGAGGATCGACAGGCGCAGCCGCCGGCACACGTCTCTTAGTTGGGCGAGTTCTTCTGGTTTGCAGAGCATCTCGGGTCCTGCCTGCTGCCTCACGGCCAATTACAGTCCGATTTGATGGCGGCGGGCCTGGACCTCGTCGCACCAGTTGCCCACGTTCCAGCGGCCGAAGGCCCCCAGGCCGCCCAGCGGATCGGGGCCGCAGTAGACCGGCAGGTGAATCAGCGAGAGGCCGTCGTGCGCCTTGGCCTGGCCCAAGGCGCGGGTCAACTCCTCGATCGATCTTCCACCGTGAAACGCCGCCACGCCTTTGACCGCTTGGGCCCAGGCCACGTAGTCCACCGCGACGTGGTCGCAAGTGGCGTAGTCGCTGCCGTATTGGGCCAGTTGCAGGCCCGAAATGGCCGCCATGCGGCGGTTGTCGAACAGAAGGATGCACCCCCGCGCCCCGTGCTCGACGCCGTCGATCAAGATCTGCGGATTCATCGTGAACGAACCGTCGCCGGACAGCGCCAGGGCATAGAACGGCTTGCGGGCCAGCGCCGTGGCGAGGATCGCCGAAACGGCGAAGCCCATGAAGCTCGCGCCGGTCTCGGTGAAGGTCTGCCCCAGGCGCTCGTCCTCGACGATCTGAAAGCCGTTGGCCTGCACATCGCCCGCATCGAAGAAGGCCACGGCGCCGTTGTCTTGGGCCCAATCGACGGCGGCCTTGACGGCGGCGGGCTGCGTGAGGACTTCTTCTTTCCAGACTTCGTCGTACAACCGCGGGCGCGCGTAGCGTTCGGCCTTGAACGCATCCCATTGCTGCTTCTTCTCGCGGCACGCGCAGTACCACGCAGACTCCGAGGCCGACTTGTTGAACTGCCGTCGCTTCAGTTCCGCGTTGAGTTTGGCCAGCGTGGCCGCCACGTCGCCGGCCAGGGCGATCGTCTTGTTGTAGTGCATCAGCGGCTCGATGTCGGCGTTGATGCTGATCACCTGCCGCGCGTTGGGATAATCGGTGCGGCTGGAATCGGACTGGCAAACCGACCGCGTGCCAAGGGCCACCAGCAGGTCGCAGTTCTCCATGGCATAGTTGCCGCAGAGACTCCCCTTGGAACCGCCGACGGTCATGTTCCGCGGATGATGGTACGGAATGACGCCGGACACCAGAGGGCTGGTGACGGCCACGCCGTCGACCAGCTCGAGGAACTCGGCGATTTCCTTGCCGGCCAAGCGGGCGCCGCCGCCGATCCGGACCGCAACGCGCGACGCCGCGGCCAGGGCCTTCGCAGCCTGCTCAAAGCGGTCCTCGCCCGCGGCCGCGCCTACCGGGGGCGGAGCGCCCTCGGGCAACTCGTCGATGTTGAAGTCG
>CAZFKF010000041.1:0-12916 GCA_964518805.1 uncultured Planctomycetaceae bacterium
TCCTCATAGGCGGCCCAGAACTCGGCGATCTGCCGCTCGGCGCTTTCCAAGAGCAAGCCGATATATGACAACCCTGCCTCAAGGCCCTGGTTGTCCATTGCCTTCGACTCAGCCGAGACCCGCACCGCCAGGCTCGACACGGCTAGGTTGACCAACTCGCGGATGTCCCGCTTGAGCCGGTCCTGCAACTCCAAGCTCGCCCGCAGCGGTTCGGCCGAAGGATTGATGAAGGCCGGCGGGTTCATGCCTTTGTCGTACGTGCGGCCGTGCGTCGCGCCGACCTTGATGCTCGTGTCGGCCGCGCCTTGGCCACCGGAGGTAGATGTCCCGTCTTCCGTCGCAGCGTGCTTCAAGTGGGCACCTGTCGCCCGCAAGTCCTTCTGTTCGATGTAGAAGGGAAAGTTGGACCGCAAGGCGTAGTTCACGTCGCTGGAACCGAGGTTCAACAGCGCGATCTGCTGCTGATTTGCGCCACTACCCACAAAACAAGAAGCGTGGGGTTGGGCGGATTATCCGGTTTACAGCGGCCGATCTGCTGGCCGTGAAGTGAGGAGAATGAGGAGGGAGCCGATTACGACTCTGCGGGGCCAGCGGTCTCTGACGCGGCAAGGCCCGGTGTGTTCCGCCAGTGTATAAACGGAGCCAGCCCTGGTGACAAGCATGATACGGCCGGTAGGGCATCCAACATGAACGGTCCCGCCTCTACCAGATACCTTTGACGCGGCAACGGCCGGACATCCGCTCCACAATCGCTGCCGAGAGCCGACGCGGCAGAGCTTTCACGATGACGGCGACCCTGGCCACAAGAATACAAGAATCGGAGAAGGTGGGTTGCGGGCCATCGGGTAAAGACGTGGCGGAGGACCAATTGCCCCATCAAGCAACTTCGACTGCCCGCCGTATCCCCGCGGCTCGATTTTGGTGCCCCCCGACTCGACGGGGGTTGACGCTGCAGACCATATCGGCGACTCTTGCCGTCAATCGGCCTGTCTTGCGAGGCTTCCCCGTACAAAGTCGTACACCGCCTCCATGTCTCAACTTTGCCCTGTCGGCAGGAAGCTGAACGCCGTTCCGTAGCCGTAGAATTGCCTTCCTGTCTTCTCGGCATGTTCCTTGGCGGCCTTTGCCACCGCGGGCCAATCGTAGTCGTCGCCGACGATCGTGGCCTGGGTCACCGACCTGATATCTCTCCTCGGTCCCTGGCGTCTTCGACACTTGTTGGCCTTGGATCTTGCCTTGCCTGACAAGCAGAATCGCTTGCGGCTGTGACAGCTTCTGTGATGTAGTCCGGAAGAGCCAGGTTGCTTCACTTCACGGCCAGCCAGAACGAGGTGCCGATGTGGCCGCCGGTCAGTTGCCGGTAACGCGAGAACGCCCTCTGGAACACGGCCTGTTCCCAGGTCCGGCTCACCATTTCGCCGAGTTCCGGATGTCGCCCCAAATAGACCAGCGGCAACAACACTTCGAGCCTTCGGGATTCGGCCAGCAAGTAGGCCGCCAGCAAGTATTGCTCCGAGTAGAAGCGGTTTGCCCACCCATGGGGGTAGTCCCAGGGTAAGAAGACATCATGGACATGGACGACCACGCCCGGTTTCAGCCGCGGCAGGACTTCCAGGAAGAAGACTGTCACGTCGCTGTTCATGAACACCCGATGCGAACTATCCAGAAACAGGATGTCGCCCTCTTCCAGCTCGTCGAAAAGCGCTGTGTCCACCGTTTCCAGCGGTTCGCGGATCACGTGGTCACATAGGGCGTCCACTTCCGCCCGGGGATTCGGATCCAGAGAAGTGATCCGTGTCGCCAGTCCGCGGTCGCGCACCGCGCGGCGTGCGAACTTGGTCGAATGCCCGGAGCCGATTTCCCAATACCGCGACGGCCTGCTTGATCCGATCATGCCGTACAACGCGATCGCGTCCAGGGCCGAAAAGAAGATGTTGTTCCAGCACGGCTCCGCCGGGTCGACGGCGCTGGGCTCTTCGGGTATGGAGGCGAGTTTCCCCGAAAACTGCGACAAGGCGTCGAGTTTCGTCCGGTACGCCTCGTCGTTCCGGCTCAGCAGGGCCGCGATCTCCCGGTGCGCCGGCTTCCCGTCGCCGAAGCGGGGCTCCAAACGAACCGGATAGTCCAACAGCACCTGGTAGACGATATTCTTCCTGGCGGGCGAGGGGCGACCTTGCGCGTTCGGCAGGAGGCTGTACGCGGTCCCGTGGCCGAATAGCTGCCTGCCGGTCTTTTCGGCGTGCTCGTGGGCGGCCTTGGCGACCTCCGACCAGTCGTAGTCGTCGCCGACGACCGTGGACGAAGGCCAGTGCTCGGTGCAGAAGGCAAGTTCCCGGCTGACCTGGGCGTAGGTGTGCTCGGTGTCAATGTAGATCACGTCGGGGACGAGACCGACTTGGCAGATTTCCGTCAAAGCGTCGAGGCTGTCGGCACGGATCGGGATCACCCGGTCCCGCCACGGCCAGAGGTTTCGCAAGAAGGTCTCGTAGAGCGTGCCCAGCCGCCGGGTCCAATCGGGATTCTGTTGATGGTCCGGAGAGCCTTTCCAGTGGTCGCAGCAGATGACCGTGGCCTTTGGCGCTCCCAAGAGGATTGCCCGCGTGCTCAGCCCCAACCAACTGCCGCATTCGACCACCAAGCGAGTGTTGCCGTTCAGATGCTGGTAAAGCATGGCATGGGTGTCGGTGCGAAGCCAGCCGTGCCAGTCCTCCGGCACATTTGGCTCTTGGGCGGGCCAGGGATGCCGCCTTTTCAACATTTCGCACGACGTGGCCATCAACATGCGCTCGTCGAATCACAATAGGAGAATGAAGGAACGACGACGAAAGCGGCAGCCCTCTCAACTCGGAGCGGTGGTCTGCCTGACGATTCTCCAGCCTGAGCCGACTGATTCGTACCGAACGGATCGGCCTTTCGCCACCCTCTCCACTGCTTGGCGCACACTGTCCCAGTTCCAATCGTCGCCCACGATCAGGGCCCTGGGAAAGAGATCCAATGCCGACGTTAGGTCGTTCAGCACGCTCTCGAAGCCGTGATCCGCGTCAATGTAGACCAAATCCGGCTCCAAGCCGGCCTCGGCCACGCGGTGCATCCCTTCGATGGACCTCATCTTGACGGGAATGATCTGATCGCGGTGGGCCCAGCATTCCGAGAGGAACGTCTCGTAGAGCCTCGGCAGCAATGGGGCCAAGTTCGGGTCTTCCTTGTGCTCGGGGCTGCCTTCCCAATGGTCGATGGCGATCACCGTCGCCTGCGGAGCCAGATCGGCCAGGAACCGCGTGGACCTGCCCGTCCAGGATCCCAGTTCGACGATCAGCCGCGTTGATTTCGAAATCGAACGCGAAAGGAGTTCCCGGGTCCCCGGGAACAACCAGTTCGGTTGGGGAAACGGCGGCACGTCGGGCTTCTCCGCCGGCCACGGGTACGCCCCAGCGAAGTTGGCCAGTGCGGGGTGCTTGTCGGTGGGCGTGGCTTGCGGCGTTCCCGGGCTGTCCCCGAAGTTCAAGGTGAACGCCTCGAACCGCTGCCGCTCAATCCCCGCATCCTCCCACCCGTAGCGATAGGTGCCCACATGCCAGAGACGAATTGAGGTGTCCGCGAAGATCGCGTAGCCGCACTGCCGGGCACGTTCACAAAACGCATAGTCCTCGGCCAGATACCAGTACGCCTCCTCGATGGGCCGGATCATGGGGTAGAAGAACGGAATCATGGGATGGCCGAACCGCTCGTTGCACATGGGCAGCTTGAGCTTGCGTTGGATGGTCAGGTAGACCTCACGGCGCACCAGGAGAAAGCCGGCACCGGCGTAGAGAATCTCGGTCAGCCCGCCCTGCTGGCCGAAGACCAATGAAGGCGCTCCCGGCATGACGTGGCAGGCCAGTGCCCGTTTGCCCTTCTGTGGGTAGATTCCGCAGACGATCGGCTCGGGGTGAGAGCGCAGCCGATCGATCGCGTCCGGATGGAAGCCGATATCGGAGTCGATCCACATCGTCTCCTCGATGCCATCCCGCAGGGCGTCGGTTGCCATCTGGTTGCGCCCCTGGTCGATCGCCGCATAGCCGCCGACGCGACGAACCTGGTAGCCCCTCCGCTCCAACTCCTTCAGGGCATCCTCGCACTCCTGATGGATGAAGCCGGTGAAGGGGACGAGGATTACGCACTTCCGGGGATCCAACGGGTGAGGATAGCGAGGCCGCCCGGGGCCCGCGGCGGGGGCCTTCCGCGAGTCGGGTGCCGGGCGCTGACCGGTGAGAATGACCTGATCGCCCCGCGCAACACCGACGAACGATAAGACTTCCCGCACCCCTTGCTCGGTGGTCAGCACTTCGGTGTCGTAGATGCGAATGTTGTCCGGGTATCGAGACGTCAATCTGTCGGCGGCGGCATAGTATTCGTCCCAATAGAGCCGAATGCCCTCCTCGCGGTCCTGGGTATCGTACTTGGGAAAGACGTGACTCCAAAAGGGGTCGTGCCACCAGCCGGGCGCCGGCTCCTTGGCCCAGTGGTTAATCGGGTACGGCGACTGGTCCAGGAATCGGCAGAAGCCCGCGACGATTTCGTCCCGAGGCCGTTTCAGGCAGACGATGCGGATCTCAGGGTCAAACCGGATCGCCTCCTCGACGTAGGGCAGATAGAAAGTGGCCACGTCGCCGACGAACCGCTCCTTGAACGTATCGAGGTACCGCTGGAGCCGCTCTCGAATTCCCGGCGCGCCCGGCTCGCGGGTCCAGGGCAGAAGCGGCGGCTGCTCATGCGTGATCTTCGTGTTGGGCTGCTTTTGCAGAATCTGGGCGAAGAGCAACGTTCCGCACTGACCGGCTCCCATCCCAAGGATGATCTGTCGCCTCATACGATGCCGTCCCGGAGAAAGGGGAACTCCGAATGAACCAAGAAGGCCAGGGGTTTATCATACTCGGTGTCCCCAGTCGAATCACCCAGTCTCCCTCGGAATTGTGCAAGATCGCCCCCGAAACCGAGTGCCACCGCCAGAAGAGGCGGGTAGCGACCTCTTCCTCGCTTCACGCCGACATATCGACGTCCGCCTTGGTCAGTTGCGGACTGGCAGGAAGCGCGTCAGGAGGGCGACTGAAGCTCTGTTCTGGAGGGAATGATGCTCTCCGTGGGCCGAGCACCGACTGCTACTTCATGGAAAGGATGAACTCAAGCCCTACCGCTTCGGTTGCGATCCTGCCTCGCTTCCATCTTTAGGGCTCGTTGGACCATCCTCCTCTGCCGTGTCGGACGGGCAAGGCATCCAGGGAGAATAGCCAACTGCGGGCTCCGAACCGGCATCAAGACTCGGACGTTTCTTTCTAAATGCTGCAAATCCTTCGGGTGTCACTCTCGTCTCGGAAAACGTGATCTTTCTAAGCCGCTTCAGCCCTGTAAGGTACTGCAAACCGGCGTCGCTCACCTGAGTACCGTCAAGCACAAGTTCCTCCAGTTCCGTCAAGTCCTTCAGGTGTCGCAACCCGGCATCGGTGATATCGGTGTGCCAAAGGCCAAGGACTCGGAGATGGCTCAGGCCCGCGAGGTGCTTTAATCCCTTGTCGGTGATTTTCGTCTTGCCAAGGTCGAGTTCCCGAAGTTGGCAGAGCCGGGCCAGGGACGCTAGGCCGGCATCGGTGACATGGGGAGTCTCCTGAAGGCACAGGTCGCGGAGTTGCTGTAGCCGTTCCAAGTGCCTCAGCCCATGATCCGATACATCAGTGGAACTGAGATCGAGTACCTGCAATTGGGTCAGTCCGGCAAGGTGTCTCATCCCGGCGTCCGTCACCCGGGTAGAACCGAGCCCCAACTTCCGAAGCCCCTTCAGCGGATCGATCGCCTTGAGCCCGGCGTCCGTGATGCGAGCCCCGGAGATATAGAGTTCTTCGATTCCCTTGAGTCCTGCGAGGTTTCTCAGCCCTTCGTCCGTGATCGCCGAAGTCGGAGCGATGATCACCTTAAGATTCCGTAGTCCCTTGAGATGGCTCAATCCAGAATCGGTGACGTTGAGTCCCATCAGGTTGAGCGATTCGAGTCCATTCAGGTTTTCAAGAGCCTTAAGTCCGGCAGACGTAACTTGCGTGAAGGAAAGGTTGAGCGTTCGAAGATTCCTTAACTCGCCGAGTTGTTTCAATCCGCTGTCGGTGACCTTTGTGTCGTCAAGGTCGAGCTTCCCAAGGTGTACCAGCCCTCTCATCTGTTCAAGCCCAGCGTCGTTGACTTTGCTGTGCGCCAGACAGACGGCCTGCAGTCCGGGTAGCCTCTTGAGTTCCGCGAAACTGGAGCCCGTGACATTGGCTGACGAAAGGTCGATCGCCTCAAGATGCCTCGGCCACCTAATATGGGTGAGCCCTGCGTCCGTAACCCTGCAATAAAGGGCGATCGTCCGGAGTTGGTCTAGCCCCTCGATGTGCCTGAGACCGGCATCCGTGACTTTGCCTGAAACGTATAACGTTCGGAGTTCCTTCAGTCGCCCGACATACTGCATCCCGCCATTCGTAACATTCCATCCAGGGCGGAACCACCGGAGGTGCCTCATGTTCTCAAGGTACTCCAGCCCACGATCTCCGGCGGGAGTCCCGCCTAGATCAAGCGCCCGCAGCCGCGTCATTGCTCGGGCATATTTCAACCAGGTGCCATCCACCTGACCTGCCCAGAGACAGAGCACCTCGATATTCTTGAGCCCCTTGAGATGCTCTAGGCCGGCGACTGTGATTTCATGGCTTTCAAGGGATAATGTCTGAAGTTCCTTCAGACTTGCCAGATGCACAAGGCCCGCATCGGTGACGCTTGTGCTTGTGATCTTGAGGGATCGAAGTTGCGTCAAATGCCCGATCTTCCGCAGCAAGGCGTCATTGACGTGCGGCCCCGAGGCTACCACCTCAATCACCGGATTTCCGATTTTCCGCCCGTCCACCTTGATCTGGCCACCAAGATTGGTTATCTCGGCAACAATGGACTCGTTCGCCTTCACCGCCTCGGCCGCCCAGACAGGGGGGGCGAAGATGACCATCCAACTTGCCAAGAAGGCAGTTCGCACGATTCTTGGCCTCGTACTCGATCGAACAGATTGTGGCATCTTCATTCCTCGCATAGTGCCTCCGACCGGACTAGCGTGATCACGGCCTGTTGTCTTGATCCGGTCGGAAATGCAAACCTCTCGCTGCCAATAGCATCAGCTTGTCGAAACTCACCGAAGATTCTCATTCGCGTCCCGGTCATCGACAATGTCCCAGCGCTTCGTGCGCTGTGCGGACTTTCACGCCGCACGGATCAAGTCTTGGGAAGCGGGGCAAGCGGAAACGGCCCGAGTATCGGGGGTACAAGATCGTAGGCTGGCCGACTGGGGTCTGGTTTCCTCCCCCCGCTGGGTGCCAGGAATCTCTTGTTCGCGCCGGAGTATGGCGTCCTCGGATTGGCAAGATACCCCTTAATCTTTTGCTCGTTCGGCGCAATCCCTATATAAGAACCGGATTCATCGCGAATGGGCGTCGCATCGCCCCAAATCAAGCACTGTTTGGCAAGAGCATGAACTGCCGCCTTTTCTTCTGGGGTCCCATGTTGGGCGGCCCACTGGAGCAGGTCATTGACGAAAACAACTTGAGCCTTGTATGCTTCAAACTCGTCTTCCTCATAACTCATTCCCTTCCCAGAGTTAACCATGTGAGTGTATTCGTGCACAATCAGTGCGGCAACCTGCCACTCATTAAGAGCTCCCTCCCTAATGTAAATTTTACCATTCAAATAACAGCCCGCCATCTTCACGGTTCTTACCTCGCCGGTTGTCTTACCCGTGATTGGGTTCACCAACACGTATTTGGTGCGGATCCCCGCTGCCGACCATACCTTCCATCGGGCCCCCACTCGGACGGCCGAGCCGAGCAGAGAATGATTCAGGATTTCTCCGACCTTCGCCTGGTCCCAGGGCTCCGGCACGTCCGGCACGTCTAGACCCGTCGGGTCTGCGTGACTTGTCGGGCAGTTGTTGCAGTAACGTCCCGTGTTCACATCGCCTGCCGCGAAGCCGATCGGATCCCTCCCCACCCAGTAGCCGGCGCTCGGATCGTACCAGCGGCTGGTGTTGTATTGAAGGGCAGTGGCCGTTACGTATGGCCGGCCGGTGAATCCGAAAAGGCAGTCAATCGCTGTACTGGTCTGCGATTCCAAATTCCCGAAGCCATCGTAAACCCGATGGTTGGCAATGCTCGTTACGCCGCTCTCGCCGTTGTGGATCGCCAAGTCGCGCACCGTGCCGAGACGGTCGGTCAGCGGCCAGACGACGTTGCCAGGCGTAGAAAGGTCGAAGCCCTCAAGCTGACTCTCTCCCGGCGGGAGAGGCGACAACTGTTCGTCGGCCAACACCTGATCGACCGCCGGTCCCCAGAGGTAGCGATGTCTCAGGTCGGCACCCATCACTTCGCCAACACCGTCTTTGTCGAACTGCAAGGCGATCTGATACCCATCATAGACGAAGCGAGTCTGGTGGTCCACCACGCCGTCACCGTCGCTGTCCAGGTTCTCCCCGATCCAGCGATTCTCCAGATCGTACAAGTAGTCCACGACCTGCGTGGGAGAGCCGCCTTCGGCAGCATAATCGACAACCTCCGCCAGGCGGTTGCGCGCGTCCCAACTGTACTTCGTCACGTCGGTATCGCCGCTGTCGAGCACTCCGTCGGCATTGGAGTCGATGAAGCGGGCGGTGCGGTTGCCCTCGGCATCGTAGGCGTAGGTGTAGATGCCGTCGCACAACACGCGGTTGCCTTCACCGATCACGTAGCCCGCATTCGTCCGGTTCCCGTTGGTGTCATAGCTGTACGATTCGTCGGCCTGACTGCCCGAATAGTCGGCTGCGATCAACTGGCCTGCGGCGTCGTAAGTGTACGTGACGGTCCCATCCGATGAAGTGCAGGATGTCAATCGACGCGCACCGGCAAGGAAGGTAGCGGCTGAGATCGCCTCGGGGATGCTCGTCGTGTCGAACGCGGGCAACATGCCCTGGCCTATGCCGACCGACGCGATGGCCGGCAAGCCGCCATTGGGGAGCCAGGAGGAGAGGGTCGGGGATTGGAGATTAGAGGTTAGAGAAAAACCGTCACTATAAGTCCAGGCATAGGAGGCCAAGACGTTGTCGCTTTGATGATAGACGAGCCCCACGAGTTGGCCAGCGGCATCGTAGCTATAGTCGGCCTCGATGACCAGTTGTCCATCGAGATAGCGGGTGATCGTGGCAACCTGTCCGAGATCGTCGTAGGTGAGGTCGATTTCCTTTTGGGCCACGGCATTGCCGCCGGTCACGCCGTGCTCCGTGATCGAAGCAACCTGCCCAAGGTCGTTGTATACGTAATCGTCGACGTAGTCCGGAACCCCGTCGATCGTGGCCGCCACCTGTGTGCGACGGAGATTCAGGTCGTATTGGTACGTGAGCGTGACGGTCGGGCCGCCGACGCTCGACTGCGTGGTGCTGGCGATCAGGCCGGCGTCATTGTAAACATACGTGACCGACGAGAGATCGTCGCACTCGGAGGTGATCCGGCCCGAGGAATCGCGTTGGTATTCGACCGTGTTGACCGCATCTTCGCCCGCGTCGGCGTCGTCAGTATTCGCGTACCAGGTTTCGCCACTGACGTTATGGTCCGGGTCGTACTGGAACTGGCGGACCTGACCGTTGCGGTCGGTGTAGCGCGAAAGGTCGCCTGTCTCGTTGTAGTCGTAGCAGCGGCTCGTGCCAAGCGGATCCGTCTCTTGGATGACGCGGTTCTGCGCGTCGTAGAACCACTGGGTGGTGTTACCGCCGGGGTCGGTCAAACTGGTCAGGTTGCCCGCCGCGTCGTAATCCAGCGCGGTGACGTTCCCGAGCGCGTCGGTGATTGACCTGATCGGCTCCGCCGAATTGCTGCGGAGCGCAGCGCTGAACTCCCCGCCTTCCAGCGCAAAGGCAGCCGGAGCAGACGCCATGTACGCGCCGTACTGCGGCAGGCTCCAGTCGTCGGGCGGAACGACGGTTCCGTAAAACGGTGAACTTGCACCGGCCACTCCTTGAGGATCGCGATGGGGGCCATTGTAGCTGGCGTACGTATAGAACCCCCAACCAGAGCCTGTCTGGTAGTAGGACGGGTAGCCATTTGCCGTCCCGTCCGTTTCACCGCTCCCCGAGCAACTCATCGAGATGCTCCCGTCCGCGTTGACCGTCTGCTCCGAATGCGAGTTGTGCAGATAGTGGTCCATCCAGGTACCGCTTCCGGAGCTACCCCCGCTGGTGCTATACGTGTAGCCGGATCCCGAGCCCGACATTGGATGCATCGTGACCGTGTGCGTCCAGGAACCCTCGAATTGGAGCGCCGTGTGGGCTGTGCCTTCGCTGCTTCCGCTCCCCGAGCCCGAGCCGCTATGGACCAGCGATCCGTCGGTGCCGCGCGTTATCGTATGGCCGAAGTGCGAATTGCCTTCCCCGTGGTGCGTGACGTCCTGGCTGTGATGCCAGTCGCAGTCGTGCGTGTCCACGGTCTCGGTGTTTCCACAGGTCGTAGATTCCTCCCAGTGCGACTGGCTGTCGTTGGAATCGGCGTAGCTCAAGTCGCTCGTGCTGTCAGAGTCGTTGGTGGAAATCGAGTTCTGCTGGACCCAGCCGCCGTCGGCCAGCGACCAGTCCTTGTAGGCAGTGGAAGTCGCTTCGCTCTGGCCACTCTCCGTGAGCGACTGCTGCCAACTCCACTGGGACCAATTGTTGCCGTCGGACGTCGACCCGCTGCCGCTACTGCTGCCGCCGCCGGTGTAGCCGTACTCGGAGTGGCTCCCGCCGCTTCCGCTGGCGGAACCGGTCACTACCCAGTTCGCGTCAGAGCCCAGCGTAGCGTTTGAGCTGTACCCGTCTGTCCAATCGTCATTGCCTGATTCCCAAACGGTGCCCGAGACGGTCAGGCCGCTTTCGTCAACACGCTGGTACGAGTTGCTCGCAGAATACGACTCGTGGGCGTAATTGTTGCCGGAGGCCCCGCCGCTGCCGCCGCAAATCCAGTCGCCGCCCGGGCCCTGTATTGAATTCACGACATAGTGGTACGATGAATCCGTGCCTCCACTGTCCGATGCAGTGCCACTTATCGTGCGCCCGCCGACGACGCGAGTGTACGCTCCGCTCCCGGAATAGGCGTACCGGTCACTTTTCGAGGCGACGTCAGTTTGCGAGCGAATCTCCGTTCCATTGAAAGCAGTCGTAATGTAGTCGTAACTATAGTCAATGGATCCGGATTCGCTCAATGTTCCGTTGATCATGCCGCCATCGATCGGACGGGTGTAGGCCCCCGTGCCGGAATACGAGGCATGTAAACTCTCGTCGAAAGTCGATCCGCCATTGATAGGGCCAGCTACTTCCCAGATCCCGTCTGTCGAGAGCGTGTAGTTCGCGGTAAAACTCTCGGACCAACCGTGGTAACCGCTTTCGTTCACCGTACCACTGATACTGTAACCGGCTCCAGAACTGGCATATTGCCCACTGGCGGAGTACCAATGCTGCCCCGTGCTGCTTTCTACGGCAGTTCCTGAACCAGAAAGGGCCCAGTTGCCATTTGAGTACGTAGCGGTCGTCTGGAAGTTGCACGACGTGTCGTCGGCACCCCATGCCTGATAAGTCCCGTTGACTGGGATTTCGTAAATCGTATCCGAGTATCCCCCGTTATCCGTCCAAGGCGAGTGCGTGCTCCCGCTCACCGTCCATCCGCCTGAACCGTTCAAGGGGCTCCAGCCGCTGGGAGAGCCAGGCCCGTAACTTTGGGTGTAGCTGTAGCTGCCATTCTGGCTGCCGGACTGCGCGGAGCCACCGCTACCGCTGGAGCAGGAGGCATTGTTGCCGCCGCTGGCCGTGGCCGAGGCGCTCCCGGACGAGAGGCTCCAATCCCACGAGGATGTGCCGCTTCCGGACGAAAGGGTTCCCGCGTAACCCTGCGAATAGTTGTACGATTGCGACTGGTTGCCGCTGCCGGACTGTACACCACCGGCCGAACTGCTGCTGGAATCCGTTTGATAGGCGCCGACGCCAAAACTCGAAAAGGACTGGTCGCCGCTCCCGGAAACGCCGCCCGTGCCGCTCCCTGCGCCAAGATCAGCGGCGTTGGTTGTTACTTCATCGTAGCCTGCCGTGTAGGTCCACGGGTAGATGGTCGTCCCTCCGCCGCCTGCAAGATAGCTGCCACCAGCGCAGGAGCCGTGGGCAGTCACGCCGCCGGAGACGGTGAAGGTGAAGGTCGAGCCTGTTGAATCGCCCGAGGCGACAAACGTGAAGGTATAGGTATCAGTTTCGGTGGCGGTGGAGCCGTCGCTGCCGGTGATGCCCACCAGCCAAGTCTTGGTGAGCGACTCGGAGTAGGTCCAATCGCCATTCTGATCGACCGTGGCCGCGATGGTTAACGTGGACTCCCACGTGACGTCGGCCGAGTAGTCCGTGTCCTGCCAATCAGTCCACGTGATCGTGCCGCTCGAACTGTCGGTCGTGGTGGAACCGTAGTTCCCGATCTCATCCGGAACAAAGACCGCCGTGGGCTCCACCATGAATTCGTTGCTGAGCAGGTGGCTGGTTTGCGGCCCGCCCGGAGGAAGAACAAAGTTCATGGCGAGCGACGGTGCGTCCAAGAAGCCTGCGTCCGGTCGATCAATCTCCGGCGGCGCATATCCGTCCTGGACGACGAGATCCTTGTACACCACCCACGGGGAAGCGACATGATCCGGTGTGGGCGTCTCAGTCACCGCCTCGACCGTGATGCTGACCGTGGCCGGGGCGCTCGTGATCGAGTCGGGCGCGCCGGGCGAAGCCGTCACTCCCGTGAAGGGGCTATAAGAGACGGTGAATTGGAAGCTGTCCGTGCCAACGTAGTCCACCTCCGGAATGTAGATTACCGCCCCGGTGGCCGGGTCGAGCCCGACAAGCGTCCCGTGGCTG
>CAZFKF010000042.1:0-12797 GCA_964518805.1 uncultured Planctomycetaceae bacterium
AGCAACAACCGGCCCGACCAGTTCTTCGACGAGGTCTACCCCATCCCCGCAGAACTGACGGCAGGCAAGACCAAGGTCACGGTTCGTTTCCAGGCCCACCCTGGCAACATGGCCGGCGGCGTCTTCGGCTGCCGCATACTCAAGGGCGAGTAGGCGCGTCGTCCCGCAGAGGGATCGAGACAGGAGCGGGCCAAGCGGTGCGTGCAGGCCGTGCCGCTTGTGCCGCAGGCGAACCTCTCGCCGCTTCCTGCTGCTGACAAGCCAACAGCGCCACTCGGCCGCCTCCCGGAATCCCGCAAGGTTCTTGAGTGCAACAGACCATGTGGTGAGGGTCTTTTTTCTTGAGCTTCCCTTCGGCTTCCCCCGCGGGAGCATTTGAAGCGTTGCTTGCTCCCCAGAACGCCCTTGAGGCTTCCCAAGGTCGCCCCCGAATCGTCCGTAGGCGACTGGTGGGAACGCGGTAGCATGGGCTCGACCGCGTGAGATTGCCAGGTGGCACGGCCGTGTCCGGGCGTAGCGCTCATGGGGACGCCAGTTGTGCTGGCCCGTTCGCGGGTCGATCTCGACCGCGCGGCCACCCGTTGACCCAAACCCGACAGGGTTTAAGTATCCTGCACCTCGTCTTGAGAAGGAGAAGTGACTATGAAACGCAGGGCCTGGTTGATGGTTGCTTTGTTGTTGGTGCTGTTGCCAACGAGCCAGACCGTCTTGGGAGAAGACTGCGCGCCGGTGCTCATGTACACCGGGGACTGTGGGACCGTGGTGGTCAGCCTCCCAGCCAAGGGCGGCGCGGCGCTCTACACGTACCCGCAGTACGACGCCGCATACAACACCACGTTGGTCAATCTCCGCGAGGACCACTGCTACTACTGCCTCGACGAAAAGGAGTACCCGCGGTGGTACTGGCGGGTCGCCAAGCACCCCAGCTACTCGTGCTGCTGCCACAGACGCCGGTGCTGGTCCACGTGCCTGGGGTACTCCGTCGAGTTGGTTGAACGGATCCCCGGCGGTGAGCGCGTGGAGATCTGCTTCTACGCCAACCGTGTGGAAAGCCAGGCATTTGCTCCGGTTTCCACCGCCGCAGGCGCGACACCGGACGACCGCCGCCGCTGAGTCCGGCAAGCGGACCCGTTGGCTCCTCCACGCGGCGGGCAGGCGCGCCGCGCCTGCCCGCCGTTTTGCGCTGCTGGGAAGCCAGCAGAGACGCCCGCGCGCGGACCCAAAAGAAAGGGCCGCTTCCTTCGGGGTGGAAGGGAGCGGCCCTGAGTCATGTTCGTTCCCCACGGGACGGGTCACCGCGTGGGTCTACCGGTCCAACGGGCGGCTGCATAACAGCCGCCGCAAGCGAAAAGCGGCCGGCGCAGCGTCGATGTCAGAAGCTGACCGACTCCTTGCCGGCACGGGTCGCTATGGAGTACTGGATGAAGTGGTCAATCGTCTCGCTGAAGAAGCGAACGCTTCCGTCCGCTAGCACGGCATTCGCACCACCGGGGTGATTGCTGCTCCAGGAGTGGCATCGGCAATCGGGTGGTTGAAACGCCGGGTTCTTGTTATTCATTGGGTTGCGAAGGTTTCCGGTAACGCTCAGCGTGCCGGCCCAAGACGCGTCGTAATACTCATTCGTGTCCCACATGCCGTCGTGATAGCCCGTAATGTGCATATCCTCATACAGGGCTATCGTGTTGGCGGTGCCGTCGAGGATGTCGCGAAGGCCGAACGATCCGTGATAGGCGAAGATGCCGTTGCCGTTCAGGGCCGTGGCGTCGCCAGGCGTATCGCCGCTGCTGGTAAGATCGCCATTGAACCAGGGCGTGCCGGAGCCGCCCGGGGCATAGCGACCCAGCGACGGCGGGTTGGTGGCCGGATCATAGCCCCACGGCGGCGGGTCGGTGTTGGTGTAGGGGCAGTCGCGCCAGCCAGGCATGACATGTCCGAGGCTCCCCACGTAGTCGCAGCCTCCCCATTGATAGCCGTTGCCTCCGTTTCCGTTAATGTAACCGGGATTCTGGTTTCGGCGCAAGGGGGGTTGCGTATTCGACGGGCAGATCAGGCCCGGAATGATCGTGGCGGCAAGCGAGAGGTTGCTCACTCCGTTCACCGCCGTGCCGTCGTCGTTGTTTCTCAGGTGGTTGATTTGCTGATACAGCGGTCCCTGCTCCATGTACGGGAGTGCCGCGACGACCCACGACAGACGCGGCCCGACGACTTTCGTATTGTTGGTGTTTTGAATGAAGTCGTTCGGGTTACCGGACCAGCCGATATCGTTGTTGTGCGGGAATTTCTCACCAAACTTGTCGGCGTAGTTGTGGCAGGCCAGGCCGAGTTGCTTGAGATGGTTCGTGCACTGGCTCCGCCGAGCCGCTTCGCGGGCGGCTTGCACTGCTGGCAACAACAGCGCGATCAAAATGCCGATGATCGCGATGACGACGAGCAACTCCACCAACGTGAAGGCTCGGCGTCCGGGACTACTCTTCCATAGTCGCGACATAGGATACCTCGTGGTTGGAAAGGAAGGATACAGAAAACAACACTGGTGGCGTCTGGCACGGCAGACGCCGCTTCCGACTCGCGCTACGACGAAAGGAGCTACTTGGTAATATCGATCTTGAGTTCATTGGAACCGGCTTTGACTTCCACCTCTTTGTCGGAAGTACTTGCACTGGCGTACTTGGACGGAAACGACGCTTCAATCTTGGGCGGTCCTTTCATTCCCGGCTTGTAGGCCGCGGCCGCAGCCTCCGTCGAAATCATCGCCGTGAGCGTCACTTTGTATCTCCCAGGCACCGCGCCGAGTTTTCCTTCTTTGCCCGTGCGCAGCTCGAACGCGCCGTTTGAGACCTGGCCTGTGGCCACGGGAAGCTTGGAGTCCAAAGGACTGAGGGTAATCGTCACGTCCTTGGCGGGCTGGCCGTCGATGGTCAGCGTTCCTTTCACGGGAACGGTATTCGGGCCGGTGCCACCGCCCGAACATCCGGCAAGAAAGACAAGACTCGCAGTCCCCAACAGAGCGAGCGATACGTGCAACGATCGAATCACGGCAGAGACCCTCCTGAGAAGTGATTGACACAACGCTTCTTTCCCCGCCCTTCCCGCCCATCACAAGTGCGCGGAATCCGCAGCAATCGATCCGCGGAAAGAGAAGGCCGCGATAGACGCCCTCTGGACATGAATGTCGTGTGCGAACGAATGTTTGGAGTCGATGATGCGCATGTTAAGTATCGCAAACTTGCGTGTCAACCCGATGCACAGGATCCCGAGGTTTCTTATGGACATTTAGCCTGCGGTGGTACACACATATGGGGCATGTAATACAACACCTATTGGTGGCACGGGAGGAGGCTTGTCGTCTCCGCAGAGGCCGCGTTCTTCGCGAGAAATCGCTTTGCACGAGGCGATTGAGCGCGTCCGCGTAATACTCCGCATGAGCAATGGCCCTAGGATGAGGTTGCTTTCTGCGGCCGAAGCGGAGAGCATCCGAAGGTCGGGACGACGCCTCAGTTTGGCATGAGTTACGTAACCGACTATGCTGATGTACGCGGTCGTTTTCCTTCCATACTCTCACCTCGAAGGGCAGGTCCATGGAGGACGCTGAGAAACTCCCAGTCTTTCGCGACCGATGGGGAGAGGCGACGTCGGTAGAATCGCCCGCCAGGGAAGTCGCCGCGCGGCGGCGGAGGCCATGGCTCGTCGCCGCGATCGTCCTCCCGCTCATTCTCGCGGGCTCGTATTTTCCGATGAAGTACGCCCGAGTACAGAGCCTCTCGCAATCCTGTCGCGAGGCCCTCGATGCCGGAGATTGGGGCCGCGTGGAGGATTTGGCCGCTCGCTGGCGATTCTGGGATCGGTCCACAGCGGCGCCGCTGGTCTACCTTGCGGAGGCGGCCAGCCAGACGAAGCAGTACGATCAGGCGGTGGCGTGGCTCGGCGAATTGCCGGACGACGATCCCATGACCCCTGCCGCATTGGTCTCGCGTTCTTCCATACTCTTTGAAGCCCTGAACCAGCCCGTTGAAGGCGCTGCGACGCTCGAGCGGGCTTTGAAAATCCAACCGAAGATTACCGAGGCGTGGCGGCGACTGATCTACTTCTACGCCTTCACGCTTCAGCGCCACCGGATGGTCGAGTGTGCGTACGCGGCCATCCACCACGACTGCGATCTACCCGAAACCTACGTCTACCTGATGCTTAGCGATTGCCTCTCGTTTGCCAACGCCTATGAGCAAAACACGAAATGGCTTCGTGGAAACCCGGACGCGGAGTTGTTTCAAGTTGCCCGCGCCTTGTACCGCATCAAGACGAAGGCGTTGGAGGTGGAGAGCGAGGCGCAGACGGATGGGCCCTCCGATGCCGACGGGACGCCGTATCACCAGAAGATCATCGCCGAGCATCTGCGCACGTACCCGGGAAACCTGGAACTCGTGGCGTACGCGGTGGAACGGGCGATGACCAAGGGCGACGTGGAGGAAGTGGCGCGGTTGTTGTCGCTGGCGCCGGCGGAATCGGCCCAGGACAACCGTTTCTGGCGCTGTCAAGGCTGGCTGCACGGAATCCGCGGCGAGTTGAAGGCGGCCGAAGCGTGCTACCAGAAGGCCCTCGCGCTGGTCCCATACGATCATCGATCGCGGCATTTTCTGGCAAGCATCGAGCGCCGGCTCAAGCGACTGGACTTGGTGAAGCCCCTGGAGGATCTGTCGTTCGAGGGGAAGCAATTGCGGACCGACTTGCTTCGCATGCCAACGATCGACAAGGTTCCCGTACCGATGCTGAAGCGGATGTCCGCGCACGCGAGGCGTTGCGGGGACGACACCGCGGCCAACAAACTCGCCGTCCAAGTCCAGCGGCTCGAAGCGGCCGAGAACACGAGCAAATGACGAACTCGCGGCCGCCCCCCCCAGGTGTACCCTACAGGGCCACCTCCGGGAACTGCAGGACGCCATTTAGTCTGTCGAACGGTCGGCTTCCTTTCCTGGATTTGCCACGGAATCGGCCGGGGTGAGGCGGCGGAAGTTGGCGAAGCGGTGGAAGGTGAGGTAGTTGGCATCGTGGGCGTTGTGGGCCCCGCCCAATCCGTCGTCGTAGGCCGTACGGATCGCGGCGATGATGTCGGCGCCGTCGAACTGCCAGTCCGGGTATTGGAAGGCGTGCCGGGTGACGTCGGGGTGATAGAGAAGGATGCAGTCGACCTTCCACGCGCGCAGGTCGCCGGAACTCGTCAGCGCCAGGGCATTGCGCACGCCGGGCGCCCGCAGGCCGCGGTGCTTGGGCAGTACAGAATTGGTCAGCGACCAATAACGTTTCGACTCGGCGTCATAGCGGATGGTGAACTTTTTGGCCCCGCCAGGCAAGTCGATCCATCCGGAGGCCGGGTCGAAGGCGGCCGTGCGGCCATCCTTGCTCACCTCGATGATCGCCGCCTTGCCACCTTCGGGACAATCGACGCGGAGGATATCGACGATCCGTCCCTCAGGCGTGACCACCGCGTTGCCTTCGAGCCAGCCGTTGAACTTGCCGCCGAGCCAGGACGAATCCCCGCTGACTTTGTTCGTCGAGGTCCAGCTATCGGCCCGCAAGAGGTCGGCCTCGATGGGCGCGGAGAGCATCATCGCGCGGAACGGCAGTCCCCAGCGGCGCGGGTTCGTGGTGTCTTCCATGGCCCGCCACAGCCGTCCTTCGTGGACGATGACCGGCACCGGGGCGCAGTGAAAGCGGCCCGTCAACAGCACTCCCGTACCACCGTCCTTGGGATCGGTCCACGTGCGTCCGCCGTCGGTCGAGCGGCGAATCACCGCGTCGCGGTAATGGGCCAGCGTGCCCAGGATGTACAGGTCGCCCCGGTGGACGAAGAGCGTGGACCAGAACTGGCCGTCGATGTCGGAAAGGTGCTTCCAAGTTTGCCCCTTATCGGCAGAACCGAAGACCCGCGTTACGGCCCGCCGATGCTCGCTCGATTTCGGCCCGAACTGGTCGTGCGAGGCAACCAACTCGCCGCCGGGGAGGATGGCGATGCTGGGCGATCCGACGTAGATGCCGGAAGCGGCGGGCGAATGATCGATGACCACGCCCGGCACCTTGGCGCCGGCCGCATCGGGCGGTTCTGCGGCGAACGTCAGTGCTGCGGTGCCAAACATCGCCATCGCTGCACCGAACACGAACCACGGGCGAAAGCTCGAAGTGTTGTTTCGTCCAGCAAGCGTGTCGATCGAACGCATTGTGCTCCCCTCTGAAACGTTGACGGGAAATCGCGAGGTCGGTATCGTCTTTGTGCTCACTAATAACCCCCTTGCGGACGCCCGTCAAGATCATGGCTACGCTGCACCAGCCCTGCAACATCTGCTCACCAGGAGCCCCAGGCGTGAAACGAATTGGTTCGATGACAGCACTTCTCTGGGTGGCGGTGTGCCTGGGCGCGAGGGCGGACGAGGCCGTCCCCGTGCCGAACGGGGATTTCGAAAGGGTCGCTTCCGGGACGAATGCCCCGGAGGGATGGACCATCGGCATCGCGCCGAAGACCCAGGCCGCGATCTGCGTGGACGAAACGGTGGCGCATGGCGGCCGGCGTTCGATCAAAATCACCGATCGCTCGCCGACGCAGCCGTTTGTGTATGCCGTAATCCACTCGCCGAGGTTGACGGTTCAACCGGAGACCACGTACGATGTGCGGTTCTTCGCCAAGGCCCGAAGCACCAGCGGCTGTTCCGTGGGCGCGGACCTGGACGTGGGCGACGTGGTGCGCGAGAACCTGCCTGCGGGCACGTATGACTGGCAAGAGGTCACCTTCACGGTGACCACGTTGCCGGACCAGACAGAGATGACGCTTCACTTCCTGGCCGACGGTCTGACCGAGGCTCTGTGGATTGACGACGTTTCGGTGTCGGCTGCACGCCGCCAGAGGGCGCGGCTTGTCGAACGCCAGTACCCCAAGAGCTTCCCGGGCCCGTTTCCCCGGACGCCCGGTCCGGTTGCAAAGAAACTCCTGGTCTGCGACGCGACCCGGCTGCCCGACGAAACCTATCGCTGGATCGCTGCGTTGCAGGGCATTGTCAATCGCAAGGGGCCGCGCCTGTACCTGATCAACAAGGTCTCTCAGGAGCCGGGGGTCTATGTCGACGAGCTGTGGCTCTCGTACATGAAGGAGACGGGCACGACGGGCGCGGAGGAGCGGATTGCCGACCCGGACGAGCTGCTGCGGCGATTCCGCGGCGAGATCGCGGGCCTCGTGGTGTTCGACCCGGAATTGCCGGGCTCGATCAACGCGTCCTGGATGCTGGCCGGCTTGAAAAACCTGCTGCCTGTGTCTCCTGAGGCGGCCCGAACACTCGGCCCCAAGCACAACCTGCCGGTGGCGATGGACCTGCGCGGGATGTGGAAACGCAATGTGGACGCGTATCGCTATGTCTACGATCGCTACTGGGACCAGATGTGCCATCACGTGCTGGCGTGGCAGTTCCCACCCAGCCGGCGTTTCTCGACGCAGGACTATCTGGTGGAATTCAACGTGTTTCAGTTCTGGGTCTCCAACCCGGATGACCGGGAGAAAGGGGCTGATCCCAAGGCGGAGATGGACTTCGCCCACGAGATTCTGGCGAACACGCCGGCCAATATTCCGATGATGGGTTGGGTGGGCGGCGATGACCCTCGCTGCGTCTGGCTGGCCGAGTACACGTTCTCGCACCTGGTGTCGGAATACGGCAAGTTCATCCCGGGGACGGACCTCGACTGCAACGCCAGCGTGCACACGGCCATTCGTCCCAGGCAGCACGCGTTCCGGCAGAAGTCGCGCGGCCGCCCCCCGCAGGCCAAGCTGGAAAGGGACAAGGTCTACGTGGCCTTCAGCATCATGGAGGGCGTTGACGCCTTGAACTACTGGCAGGGCTATCAGCGCAAGATGTGGGCCGATCCCCAGCGCGGCGCCGTGCCTATGGGCTTTGGCATGAACCCCATGCTCTACGATGTCATGCCGTTGGTCCAACAATGGTACTTCGAGAAGATGACGCCCAACGAGACGTTCTTCGCCATGGTCTACATCAACGAACCGCTCTATGCCAGCCGCTTCCGCAGCCAGGACCGCGAGAGGATTTGGGATGCATGGCTGCACATGATGAACGACTACTGCGCGAAGCTCGATATGGACGGGATCGAGGTCGTCTGGAGCGGCATCCGCCGCCGAACGCTTCCTCCGGACGGGGTCCTCGGGCGTTATTGTCGCGGGATCAAGAACCTCAACTACATGATCGCTGATTGCGGCAGCGGCAATCGGGCCACGATTCCATCGAACGAGTGCGCGTATCTTCTCGATAGCACGGCGGTGTTTCATACGCTCAACCAGTACCACGTGTGGAGCGCCAACGAGGATCTGGGCCAATGGCCCATGGCCCGCGAAAACTCGCGGACCATCGAAGAAATCCGGCGTCTTACACCCGCTGAGCGTCCGGCGTTCGTGAGCGTTGTCGGCACCAGTTGGGTCTACAAGCCGTCTTGGGTCAAGGATCTCAAGGAGAAGCTGCCCCCGGACTACGTGCTGGTCAGCCCGGCCGATCTCGCCCGGTTGTTTCGCGAGAGCCGGAAATTGAAGACGGGGGAGGGCAAGAAGTAGTCCAGACGGCCGCGCGGCGAAGCGCGCCTGCGGCGCGTTCGGCGCGGTGAAGTCGCTCTGCTGGGTTCCTTGGGAGAGCTACGGTCTGTTGTTGTAGGACGCTTGCAGAGCGGGCTTGCTCACCGGCCGTTCAGGGACTGCTCCGGAAATTCGTCGGCGACTTCCCTCACCCCCGGCCCCTCTCCCGTCGAACGGGAGAGGGGTGAAGAGAGTGGACGGCAGCTTTGCGCGCTGCGTGCGTCCACCGACAGATTCCGGACTTCCTACTCCTTTGCCGAGGCTGCGGGTTGTTCGTCGGGCGGCTCGGGCAGCAGCATGGCCACCACGGCGGCCGGCAGGAACACGAAGGAGGCATAGAACAGGGCCGGGCGGTGGTCGCCCAGGTGCGAGAAGAGTCCGAAGAACACCGTCCCAGCCGCCGCCACGATCCGTCCGATGTTGTAGCAGAAGCCCGCCCCCGTGGTCCGCAGCAGCGTTGGAAACAGCGGCGGCAAGTACATCGTGAACAGCCCGAACAGCCCCTGGCAGGTCCCCATCGCGCCGAGCCACCAGAACTGCGCGCGGTGCGAAAGCGGCGTCTCGTAATGGAAGTATGCGACCGCCATGACCAGGGCGTAGGCCACGCACATCGACGCGATGGTCTTGCGATAGCCGAAGTGCCTGGCGATCAGGCCCGCCAGGTAGTTGCCCAGGATCGAGGTCAGCATGACCAGCATCATGGCCAGGCTGGCGAAGCGGGTCTTTTCGGGGTCGCTCCACGAGGCGATGTCGGGCAGGTTGCGCAAATGCTGGAGAAACCAGTACATGAAGGCCCAATGGGCCGAGAGCGAAAAGGCGCACACGAAGATCGTCAGCACCGTGGTCCGCCGCACCGCGCCGCGGAACAGGTCGCGCACGCCCGGCAGGGCTTCGCGCGACTCGATTCGAGCCGAGTGCCATTCCTCGGGTTCCGGCACGGCGCGGCGAATCCAGAGCACCAGAAGGGCGGGCAGGATGCCCACGAGGAACACCACGCGGTATTCGTAGTACCGGTATTCTTCCCCGAAGGGAATCAGCGAAATCAGCGTACCGGCCGCCATCGCCAGCAGCACGCCGATATTCACGGCGCTTTGCAGGGTGGCGGCGATCCACGGGCGCCAGCGCTTGGGCCACGTTTCCGACAACAGCGCGGCGCCCACGGCCCATTCCCCGCCAATGCCCAGGGCGGCCAGGAAGCGACACAACAAGAGCTGCCACCAGGTCTGTGCAAAAAACGACAGGCCGGTGAACATGGCGTAGGTCAAGATCGTGAGCACGAGGGCCCTGGCCCGGCCCAACCGGTCGCCAATTCGCCCAAAGAAGCCCCCTCCCAAGGCCCAGCCGACCAGGAACGACGCCTGGATCACCGAACCGTAATAGCCGACCGCCGGATCTCTCAGATCGCCGACGGCCAGCAACTGGGCCACAAACGGCGTGGCTACCAGCGTGTAGAGGTGCATGTCCAGGCCGTCGAAAAGCCAGCCCAGCCAGGCGGCGATCCCCGACTTCCACTGATGGCCCGACAGATCGCGCAGGCGTACGGTATCCCGGTCCGGGGGGGGCGAAAGGGCCGTCTGATTGGCCGCGTTGGAGATCGTGCGATCCATTTTGCAGTTCCACGAGAAGTCCGTGCCCCCAACGAGAATCAAGGCCTACGCTAATGTCCCCGCGAAAGTGTGTCAAGCGCATTGGGCCGTTGACGTTGCGCGCCACGGAAGATACCTTCGTGGATCAATGAAGCAAGGAGAGGGCGTGTTGCCTCTTCGAATCGTGCACCACGGTCCAGTCCCCAGCATGCGGTCGCCAGTCCAGCCATGGATCCACTTGCCGAGAACCGCGAGTCTGAGCACCCCCACCTCCAACGGCGTTTCGGATTGCTTCAGGCCACCGCGCTGAACATGGCCAACATGGTCGGCGTGGGGCCGTTCATCACGATACCGCTGTTGCTTTCGGCCATGCGCGGCCCGCAGGGGATGCTGGGGTGGGCAGTTGCCTTTCTGATTACCCTGTCCGACGGCATGGTTTGGAGCGAGTTGGGGGCCGCGATGCCCGGCTCCGGGGGCAGCTACGTCTTTCTCCGCGAAGGCTTCGGACGCGAGACGTTCGGCCGGCTCATGGCCTTCTTGTTCATCTGGCAGTTCATTCTCAGCGGGCCGCTGGAGATCGCCTCGGGCTACATCGGGTTCTCGCAGTATCTCAGCTACCTTCATGCGCTCAGCCACTGGCAGAAGATCGCGGTGGCCGCCGGGGTGGGCGTGCTGACGATCATCTTGTTGTATCGCCAGATTTCGGCGGTGGGCCGCATCACGGTGACGCTCTGGGCCGGCACCGTGCTGACCATGGCCGTGGTGATCGTGACCGGCGCGTTCCACTTCGATCCGCAAACGGCCTTCGATTTCCCGCCCGACGCGTTCAATTTCTCGCTCGGGTTCTTCCTCGGCCTGGGCTCTGCCACCCGGATCGGCGTGTACGATTACCTCGGCTACTACGACATCTGCTACATCGGCGACGAGGTGAGGAATCCGGGCAGGGTTATTCCGCGTTCGATCTTCATCAGCCTTTCGGTGATCGCGCTGTGCTACTTCGCAATGAATTTGTCGCTCATCAGCGTGGTGCCGTGGCGCGAGTTCGTCCCGGCCGAAAACAACCCGAACAGCGACTTCATCGTCTCGATCTTCATCGAGCGGGTGTACGGGACGCGCGTGGCAACGGTCTTCACGCTCCTGGTGCTCTGGACCACGGTGGGGTCGGTGTTTGCACTGCTGCTGGGCTATTCGCGCATTCCCTATGCGGCGGCGTGCGACGGATACTTCTTTCGCGTCTTCGGCCGGTTGCACCCAACCAAGAACTTTCCGCACGTGTCGCTCTTGGCGATCGGCGGGATCTCGATCGCCTGTTGTGCCCTGCCGTTGGGCACGGTCATCGACGGCTTGATTCTCACGCGAGTTCTTGTGCAGTTTGTGGGCCAGATTTGCGCTGTGGTTGCCCTGCGTCGCCGGGCACCCGACATGCCGCGCCCCTATCGCATCTGGCTTTACCCCCTGCCGAACCTGTTGGCGTTCGCCGGCTGGCTCTTCATTTTTGCCACGGCCGACGCGGCGCTGGAGCTGCTGGGGTTGGGCATGGTGGCCCTGGGGGTGCTGTTCTTCCTGGTCTGGTCCCGCGTGACCCGCCGTTGGCCCTTCGCCAAGGCAGCGTGATCGGCTGACCGCTGGCCTTCGATTCGCGGCATCGCCCGGGTGGGCTGATGGTCGATCTCCAGAATTTTGTCGCTTCGCGTCTTTTTTCGGTCACAGATTGCCCCGGTCCAGTACGAGAGGTTGGCGGACGGACGGGGGAGCTTGGCAGCGGAAAACCAGACGGGCGGAACCAGCGTCAAGGTCAGGAGAAAAGCCATGCGATTCGACAAGGCATCCAAACGAGTTTGGGCCGGCCGCAAGCGGCAGGGCAGGGCCCGCCGGCGACCGCGGCGGTGCGGTTTCGAGGGGCTCGAAGGCCGGGAAATGATGGCCGCCAGCGTGGGGATCGTCAATGGGGAGCTGCGCGTCACGGCGGACCCCGGCGGAGACTCGGTCAAGGTCAGCGAATACGTGATGCTCGTCGCACCGCGGAAATTCGAGGCCCGCGTCTCCGTTGAGTCCATGGGACCGACCAGCGGCGCATCGTGGGTCTTCGCCAAGACGAAGGTGAAGAAGATCGTATTCGACGGAGGCAAGGCCAACGACAAGTTCGAGAACTTCACCAATCTGGCCTGCGTGGCCAAGGGCAACGGTGGCGACGACGTGCTCCGCGGCGGCTCGGGAGCTGACTACCTCGACGGCGTCGTGGGGAGCGATACCCTCTTCGGTGGTGGCGGCAACGACACCCTCATCGGCGGTTACGGCAACGACAAGCTTTACGGCGAGTCGGGCAACGACTCGCTCTACGGCGGCAGCGACAACGACTCGATGTACGGCGGCGACGGCGACGACTATCTCGACGCCTACCACGGCAACGATTTCCTCGACGGGGAACTCGGCAACGACACCCTCTACGGCGGAGCGCACGATGACACACTCATCGGCGGCTACGGCAACGACAAGCTCTACGGGCAGTGGGGGAACGATAAGCTCTATGGCGGCTGTGACGACGACTACCTGGACGGCGACGACGGAAACGACTATCTCGACGCCTACAGCGGCAACGA
>CAZFKF010000043.1:0-12752 GCA_964518805.1 uncultured Planctomycetaceae bacterium
AGGATCGCTTGCGGACGGCTGATTTCCAGCGATGCGACGCTGTCGCGAGGAATCCATCGGGCGGCAGGCGGCGTCTCCTCGGCAGCCAGCGGCCTGATGGTTCCGGCAACCAGCAGCAATCCGATCACAACGTGCACGTTACGGGGCATGGGGGCTCCTCCAGACGATACGGGGCTTCAGGGATTGGCCAGGGGCAGGTTCAGGAATATGGATTCGGGAATTGAGACTTCCGATTTCGGACTCGAGATTCGGCATCCGACAAGGCGGCGACTGCTAGATGAGGAGGGGATGCACCGCGCCATTATACCAGTCTGCGGCCAAATCCAAGCTCATCACGCGAGCGTCGCCGCCGATCGACTCGACCGGACTGTTATTCGACGGCGCCGGCCTCTTCTTGGTACGCACCGGAAAAATAGAGACGAAAACCTCGGAAATTCAGAGACCCGCAATCCGCGTCGGCGGAGGCGTCTCTCTACGGGACGACCGTAAAAGCCTGAAACAGCAGGAATCTCACTCGTTTCGCGTTTTCGCGAGACCCTCGTCGTCAATCACCCCAACCTACCGTGGCCGGCATTGTGGTGCGCGTGATTGCCGGAAGTCCAGCAGCAGCCGTCACAGTTCCGCGGTGCCAAACTCCTCCAGCAACGTAATGAACTCACCGAGGATCATGCAGGTTGCGCCCCAGATGCGATGCGACTGCCAAAGGAAGAAAGGCACCTCGTAGGTGCCCGCGGGGTCCTCGCGAAGTTGGCGGTCGAGGTGTGCGGGATCGGCCAGATGGCCGAGGGGAACCTCCAGCAGTTCGGCTACTTCCGCGGGGTTCGGTGTCATGGCCGGGCGGTGGTCGGCCGCGCCCACCCAGGGCTCGACGCGGAAGTTGCTCGCATGCACATAGATCGGCGAAAGTGATCCCAACACGCGGATCGGTTCGTCGATTCCGCCGAGTTCCTCGTGGAACTCGCGCACGGCCGCCTGCCGGCCCGTCTCCCCGGGATCGACCGCCCCGCCCGGCAGGCTCACTTGTCCGCCATGCGCCGGCAAGTGCTGAGGCCGCAAGGTGAGCGGCACGTGCCAGCGGTCTTCGTGCGGATAGACGAGCAACAACACCGCGGCCTGCCGTGCGCCGGGCGGCGACCAGTCGTAGTGCCTCCAAAGGCGCGGCCGAGGCTCGAATCGCGATCCAACCATCGGGCCCGGTAGCGGCCGCGCGAGGCGTTCTGCCAGCCAATCGGGCAATCCGCGATTCATCGACGTTCCTCGTCCGGCAATCGATACACGGCATACGCGCGGTTGGCGTAGAGTCGTTCCAGCGGCAGGCGCGGCGCGGCCTCGGTGAGCAAGAATCGGGCGCCGTACTTGGCCCCCAACTCCCGCAAACGATCCGCTCCCAATTCCGTCAGCGAGGCGTGCCATTCGTGCTCCGGATCGCCGCTTCGCGTGGCGTGGATGTCTTCGAGTCGCTGCCACCACCGGACGACTTCCCGCGAGTCCTGGGGGATGTCCTTGCGCGTCACCACTTCGGCCCGACGTGCCCGCCACTTGAACGTCTGCGATTCCGCCGGCGTCAGCACCCGAGCGCCTCGCGGGATCTCCGACGAATGGCCGATCCACTCGCACACCTGAGCCCACTCGGGCTGACGCACTCGCTTGTCGCCGCGCGGGAAAGCCCCGGACGGGCGTTCCCAGGCATAGGCCCCCAAGTGAACGGCGCACACGGCCACGAGAATCGACGTAATCCAGCGGGCCTGTCCCGGGTGGGCTTCGCGGAGCCGGCTGATCCACAGCACGGTCAACAACGCGACGCCCAGCGGCACGGCGGCATCGGAAAGCCGAAACCAGTAATAGCGCAACAGCCCCGCCGCCATCTCCGGATCCAGAAGACCCAGCGGCGATAGTGCAGCGCCTGCCAGCGCAATCGCCAAGCTTCCGATGACGAATCCTCGAATCCGAAGCGCCGCGCCTTGGTCGTCTTTCACCGCCCGCGAGAGAATCGCAAATGCTCCCACCAGGGCCGAGAAGCGGAAGATCATCACCAGCGGGAACCGGTAGAACACCAGGTGATGGGCCAGCCGCTTGAACACGTAGATTTCGTGCGCCTGGCGCAGGGTCTGGGCATCGACGCCCCAATCCAGCAGCAGCGACGGCACAAGCCCAAAGAGTGAAAACGCGAAGCCAGCCGCCAGGCCGGGCAGCATCGAGCGGAGCGGCGGGCGCCGACCTCCAAGCCACAGCCAGAGGAAACCGGCCGCCACCGTCGCCCAACCGCCCACCAGAACGTGGAAGGCCGCTGCGACACCCAGGCAGAGCCAGGCCCGGTTCCAGCGGTCGCGGGCCAGGGCCTCCAACCCAAGGAAGACCAACACATAGGCGAACCCCTTGGCCTCGATGCCGCCGATGACCCACTCGCCGGCCATGTGCCCTCGCTCGATCAGGTAAGCGAAGAGGGCGCCGGAGAGCACGGCAAACCAGGGACGGGGCACGACGGCCACGCTCAGCCGGCGCCAGGACCAGGCCAGCAAGCCCCAGGTGAGAATACGTCCCACCCAAGCCACCGTCGGAGGCGCCAGCAGGAGCGTAAGCCATCCGAACGTGAAATAGAACACCCGATGGGTGTCGGGCCCGTCCAGAAAGAAATCGTTTTCGATCCAGTGGGGGTTCCAGTAATGGAAAGCCTTGCCGAGGTAGTGCGCCTCGTTCACGTCCGGCACCGGCCAGGCGCCTTGGACGAAGAAGACCGCAACGATCAGGGCAATCTCGACCAGAGCTTGAAGACGCGGCAAGACGGCCCTTCCTGGCCGTCCTGGAGAATCCGTCCCACGATGGTCACGAGAGGGCTGCAATCCGCTTGAAGTCATCTTTCAGGGACCGGTAGAGTTGCTGGTACTCGGGGAACGCGCGGTCGTACACGGCTTTGGCAGCCCGATTCACCGCGGTTTCTTTGACGACGCGGATCGTCGATGCGCAGGCCTCGGCCACGTTCTTGAACGCACCCGCACCAACCGCGGCAAGCAGGGCGACACCGTAGGCCGGCCCCTCCTCAGTGTTGATCGTAACCACCTTGCGTCCAAAGACGTCCGCCTGGATCTGCCTCCACAGCGGGCTCCGTGAGCCACCACCCGAAGCGCGGATCTGCCGCACCGGAACGCCGAGCCCTTCCATGATCTCTAGGCTGTCGCGCATCGAGTAGGTCACTCCTTCCATAATAGATCGAATCAGGTGCCCGCGCGTATGGGCCAGCGTGATCCCGACGCAGCATCCACGGGCATCGGGGTCCGCGTGGGGCGTGCGCTCTCCCGAAAGATACGGCAAGAAGAACAGGCCGTCGCTTCCCGGCTGCACGGCTTCGGCCTCTTGCGTGAGCAGGTCGTACACTTCCTTCTTGGCTTTCTTCGCCTGGGCCACGTCGGCCTGACATAGGGCATTGCGGAACCACTGGAGCGAGCCGCCGGCCGAGAGGTTCACGCCCATCATGTGCCACTTGCCATGCACGGCGTGACAGAACGTGTGAATCCGCCCTTGGGGATCGATTTTCACCTCGTCGCTGTGGACGAACATAACGCCGGAGGTGCCGATCGAGGTCGAAAGCACGCCGCGCTGGACGATGCCGTTGCCCACCGCGCCGGCCGCGCAATCGCCAGCCCCGCCCACCACCACGCAGTCGGTTGAAAGGCCCAGCAGTCCGGCCGCCTCGCGGGTCAGTCTGCCGGTGACTTGTTCCGACTCGTAGCAGGTGGCCAGAAGGCTTTCGTCCAGTTGGAGGGCCGAGAGGAGTTCCTTGGACCAGCACCGGTGGGCTACGTCCAGAAGGAGCATTCCGCTGGCGTCGCTCACTTCGGTGGCGAATTCGCCCGTCAGGCGGCGGCGGATTTCATCCTTCGGTAACAGCACTCTTGCCAATTTCTCAAAATGCCTCGGCTCGCGGTTGCGGAGCCAGAGGATCTTGGGGGCGGTGAACCCGGTTAGGGCGGGATTGGCCACCATCTGAATCAGATTGGCGCGTCCGCCGACCCGCTCTTCCATCTCCCGGCACTCGGCCGAGGTCCGCTGGTCGTTCCAAAGGATCGCCCGGCGGATCACCCGATTCTTCTTGTCGAGAAACACCGAGCCGTGCATCTGGCCCGACAGGCCGATCGCCTTCACGTCGCCCGCCTTGAGCTTGGCCTGCTTCACCACGCGGCGCACGGAGCGGATCGTGGCTTGCCACCAGTCTTCCGGGTCTTGCTCGCTCCAAAGAGGTTTGGGAACGTAGCAGGGATACGTTTCCATGGCGTCGGCCAGGATTCTGCCCTTCTCGTCCATGGCCAGCGTCTTGGTGCCCGAGGTGCCGATGTCGATGCCAAGATAGACGCTCATCTGGTTTGTCTCCTCCCTGCTAGGGTAGAATGGACATTGGGGCCTACACAGCGCTGGGCGCGGGTCTCCTGACCCCGCACAGGTCGTGACCGCAGGTCTCCGGCACACTGCCCGCGGGAGACCTGCGCTCAGGCCATCGGCGAGGTCGGGAGACCCGCGCCCAGCGCGTTTACCTGCGCCCAGCGCGCTCGCCTCGTCGCCGGATTGTAATGGCCCGCCGGCCGCACGGGAAGCGACGCGGCCCACGAACCAATTGAACCGCCACCACGTACTGCAAGACATGCTAACATTCCCCCGAAAGTGCTGCTCGTTTCCCCCATCCGCTCGACCGACAGGCCCGTTCATCGTGGCGCTTGTGGCCTTGTTGTGTGCCACGGGTTGCCCGCGACCCCAGCAAAGCCCATCGCCAGACAGCGATGTCCTGCCGGCCTCCGAAGTTCGTCTTCGTCTCCTGGTGGTCGACGATCCGGCCATGGCCGCCGCGATCAACCAGCTCAAAGGTGAATGGAAGGCGCAAACCGGTGCCACGTTGGAAGTGCAGGAGGCGACGCAGCTCGATCTGGCTGCTGCGGGTCCGCCTGACGCCGACGCCCTGATCGCCGCCTCGGCCCAGTTGGCCGAGTTGGCGACCCGGTCGTGGATCGCCGCAATCCCTCCAGCGGTCCTCCAGGAACGGAGTGAAGACGCCGCAACGCCGGCCGAGGCCGGCCGTCCCAAGGGAGGCTGGAACGAGGTCTTCACCCTCCTGCGAGCCCGGGAAGCCGTTTGGGGCAGCGACACCATGGCTGTGCCGTTCGGCTCGCCGGTGTTCACGTTGTACTACCGCGCCGATCTGCTGGAGAAGATTGGTGCCCGGCCGCCGCGCGACTGGACCGAATACCAGAAGCTGGCCAAGCTGCTGGAAGACCGCAAGAGACTGGGCGACCTGGCTCCCCCGCCGGGCAGCCCGTGGACGGCGGTCATGGAACCGATGGGACCGGGCTGGGCCGGCATGGTGCTACTGGCCCGCGCTGCCTCCTATGCTACACACCGCGCCAATTACTCCGCTCTTTTCCAGATCGACACCATGGAGCCGTTGATTGACGGCCCACCGTTCGTCCGCGCCCTGGGCGAGCAAATTGCCGCCGCAGGGTCCCATGCCCAAGAACTGCTCCGTGCCGATCCTTCGGCCGTTCGTCGCGCGTTTTGGTCCGGTCGCTGCGCCATGGCGATCACCTGGCCATCGGCCGCCGAGAAGGATCGCAAGGTTACGCCCCAGCCGCCCCCTTCGGCCGCAAGCGGAAAGGGTGAGTCCGGTCGTGCGTCGTCGAAGACGGATGCGAAGCCGGCAGGACCCGAGATTCGTTTCGCCGTCGCCGAGTTGCCCGGCTCAACCGCCGTGTACAACATCGCGCCCCAGGCCTGGGAGACGCGGCGCGAAGGCGAGGATCCTCGCGTTCCGCTCTTGGGCGTTGCCGGCCGGCTGGGCATGGTGACCACGCGGTGCGCTTCGCCCGAGACGGCGTTCCGGCTTCTGCTGTGGCTCTCAAGCCAGCAGTGGGATCGCCAGGTCTCGGCCGTGAGTCCGGCGACGACGCTCTTCCGGCAATCCGACATACGCTTTCCACAGTCCTGGACCGAGCCCGAGATCCCGCCTTCGGCCGCGGCCCAGTACGCCCTGCTCACCCAGCAGACGCTTGGCCGTCAGCAATGGACGTTCGCCCTGCGCATCCCGGGCCGCACGGAGTACCTTGCGGCGTTGGACGAAGCGGTGCGCCAGGCGGTTGGCGGCCAGCAGAAGCCGGAAGACGCCCTGCGTCAGGTCAAGGCCCGCTGGCACGACATCACCGCCCGCTTGGGCCTCGACCGCCAACGCGACGCCTACCGCCGCAGCCTCGGCCTATAAGTAGGATGGGTCTCCGACCCGTCCCTCCGGTCCTCTCCCCCTCGTTTCTCGCGCCAAGTCCCCGAGTATCGCACGCCGTAGCCCCGGCGTGGACTGACCGACCACCCACCACGCAATGGGCCACTTCACGATCGAGGCGCTCACCCCCTTCGTGCCGCGACGCTGGCCGGTTGTGTGGCATGCCGTCACGCAGCGGCAGCCGCGGGTCGGCATGGAACCCCCACGGCTGCTTCCACGCTCACCCGACGCTTCGCGCCGTGAGCGGATGCGTTACACGCGGAAGCCTCGGATAAGCGGATTGAATGGCACGCCCAAAGCAGACCTCAACGGCGTTCCAAGCTCAGTTCGCCCATATTTCGATCGTGCCGACGTATGCCTCGCCGCCACTTCCAGACCCGGTGCCGCCCATCATGAACACGGCACCCGCAGACGTCGTCGTCGCTGGTTGGTTCTGGTTGGGTGGTCTCCTGTGAATTCTCGCCACACTGCCGTTCTGGAGAGGAGCCGTGAACTCGCCTGGGCCGATCCCAAAACTCCCGATGGGGGAATCCATCGAAGCGTTGGACGATTTTGAGTAGTACTGGCCGAAGCCGTCGACGCCGGCGGCGACGAGGAGACGGCTGTAATCGTTGCGGTAGAGCGAGATGGATGCGCTTCCAAACTGAATCTGCATGTCGATTTGGTTGCTGAGGCCGCTCAATCCAGGTCCTGTCCAGCCAATGTCTACCCGCAGGGAACCTGTAGTGGTTTGCCCTGATCCCGAGTTATCCACTAGGGATGCGACGACTTTGACATCCGCCTCGGTACCCCCACCAGCGGCGACGAAAGTGGCACGATCCGATGAAAGGTACGCCGAATGATCTTCGTTAAACGCCCATTGCAGGACTGCTTGGTTGTTGGGGTTCAAAGTGGCGATCGTCGTTGATACTGCATTCCCGTGGCCCGACCAGCCACTTCCAGAAATGTTGACGTCCGACTCGCATGCGGCCTGTACTTCGTCGCCGCTCATGAGGCCTGTGTCCTGCGTGTCCAGATCTTGAACAGCGGGATTCCCGCCGCCCGTGACTGTTGCAGACGTGCGTGCGTACGCCCTTTGCCACTGCTCAGTCCGATTCCATGTCCAATTGCCCTGCCCCAGCAACGGCTTGGGAACGGAAATGACGCACAATACGGCGACCAATCCCAAGCTGAAACGAGTCCATTTCCGGTACATGTGTCACACCTCCGATGGAAAGTGAAAGCGGAAACGCCGACGTCCTCAATCGCCCCAACACGCACAGGCACCAACAACTCCGTTCGCGGCCGGGGCACCAGAAGGCCAAGATTCATGGCCGTACTCACTAACACACATGCGAATACTGCGATTCACCGGAGTGCAACTCAAGTCGGCTTCGTAGCGGACAGCCTGTGGAGGGGGGTGAGTTGATTAACCAGCGTCGGTACGCGGCGAAGAGGCACGCCGCAAGCTGAAGCCTGCTATGCACATAGAGCTTCTTGTACAGCCGTTCCGTATGCGTACGCACAGTACCTGTCGTGATCTGTAGCTCGCTCGCGATGTCTACATCGCTAACATCCGACAGGGCGAGCCGCGAGATCGACAACTGGCGGCGCGACAGCCGCAGCATGCGGCCGACACCCGCCCACGCCTCCTCACAGAAGATGGTGTCTCCCCTGCGGCACGTGGGGACCAGTTGAGTGTTCAGCTCGCGTTCGCCTGATGATTGCGCACAGCGTGCAGCGCGGTTTTCGTTTCGCAACATGGACATCCTCCGGGGAAGGTGCGCAGATACGCTACTCGCTTGGCGCGGCGGCGCTTTGGAACCTGCAATCCTCGACACATCGCGTATGCCGCCTGTCGAAACAAACCTGTTGCCTTGAATAAGCGCGATGATACTCTCCGAGTCGTCTCAAGGCCATTCGCTCAATCCGGATGGCGGCATGCGGCATACCAGGGTCTTGAATACAGCGACAGGCGATAGTACATTCTGAGTGCGCGCCCTTAATTCTCTCCAGGCCAGAGAGGCTCGGCGATTTGTCTTCGACGCGTTCGCTGCTTTCACGAAATGCGGGGAACCCCTATGTGCGCCCTTCATCCAGTGATCTTCGTAGTTCTGCATGGTCTGAACGCGTTGGGCGCAATTGCGGGGGCGACGGAGAATGCCACGAGTTCGCCCAGTGAGATTGCGAACACGTTTCTTGGCGCATCGGGCATCGAATCGGGCGTTTTGTGGGGATACCAAGTCATATTCCTTCTGAATGACCCTGCCGTTCAACACGAAATTGATCTCACGCCGCAGCAGCGCATCGCGATGCGCCGACTCTCCGATGCGTACCTTGACGCGACCGTGGGGAGGCCACGCGACGCGGCGGAGGGCAAGACTACGCTTTCGGAGAAATCGGACTCCGCTCGCGAAGCATTTTGGAAGCTCGTCGCGGAGAATGTGAAGACCTTCGGAGCGAAATCGGTAGGAATCCTCTCCCAGAAGCAGAAAGCCCGGATGGTTCAGGTTGTGTTCCAACTGCGCAGCGTGGAGATCTTCCATTATCCGGAGGTCGCGAAGTGTCTTCGGTTGACGGAAGGTCAGACGGCCGAGATTGAACGCATACGCACTTCCGTCATCGAGGAGGCGCGCGCACTGCAATCGGAGTTCATGCGCAAGAAATGGGACCGTAGATCGTTTGACGCGAGTGTTGACAGGCTTATGGAGCACGCCAAATCGCGTGCTGTGAGGACACTGACAGACATACAGCGGGAGACCCTCGCGCAAATCGAGGGACGGAAGAACGGCTTTTCGCGATGGCAGTTGGTCATGGAGATACGAAAGTCTCGCGATGGCAAGGACTCGATGGAGAAAGACTCGCACTAACCATCTCCGTCCCATCGCTAGCAACGAATTGAACAGCGCACGCCGGCGGATCGCGGATTGGACGGTTCGTGCGGGGCGCCGGTTCCGGTGGTTGGCCCGAGGAGCAACCTGGTGCGCTTAGTTGCCGGATCTGTCAGAGGACGCGTGCTGCTGGGCGCCCTGGCGGCGGCAGCGGCGGCACTGCCGGTCTGGATTCTCTTGCGAGACTCCTCGGGCGGCGATCCAGCCGCCGACATCGTGCGCGAACTGGAGCGTTTGGAGGCTGAAGAGGCGGGCCAGCAGAGTGCGGAGGTGCGTGCCGTCTACCAACAGGCATGGGCGGTGGCGCGGCAACTCCTGGAGCGTTACTCGGCGAGCCCCGAGGCGATTGACGTGGCGGCCTGGACCCTGCTGCAAACCGGACGCCCGGAAGAGGCTCGCACCGGCTGGGAACGTTGCATTGCCATCGCACCCGGCTTCGGCGACGGCTATTTCTGGCTGGGCCAGGTTGCCCGCGATCTCGGCGACAACGCGCAGGCCGTGGAGCGGTTTCGGCAGGCGATCGAGCATCAGACCACCAACCGCGCCGCCGCGACGCTGTTGGCCAAGTCGCTGGAAGAACTTGGCCGGTTCGGCGAGGCGGCGGCGGTTCTGGAGGCCGAGGCCCGCAGCAACCCGAACTATCCCGGCGTGCTGGTGCTGCTCGGGCAGGTCCATTTGAAGAGCAAGGATTACGCCAAGGCGAAAGAGGCTTTCGAGACGGCCTTGGCAGCCGATCCCACGGTGCCCGGCGGGAATTACGGTCTGGCCACAGCCTACGAGCGACTCGGCGAACCGGGCAAGGCGAACGAGCGCCGCCAGAAGGCCAAGCAAGAAAGCCGCAAGGAGGAAACGGACCACCGCCAATCGCTGAAGACGGTGGACGACCTGACGGTGGCCCGGGAAACGCTGGCCGGGGTTTGGCTGGCGGCGGGCAAAGTGTGCTACGCCCACGGCGATGTCGCCGCGGCGGAGGAGCATTGGCGCCGCGCCGCGGAAGCCGCGCCGCACCAGGTGGAATCGCGTCTGGTCTTGGCCTGGGCCCTTCAGCGGCAGGGAAAACCGGACGAGGCCATGAAGGTCCTCGCCGAAGCCGCGAAAACCAATTCCTCCCGTCCGGACGTCTATGTTCGGCTCGCCGAGGTGGCGACGAGCCTGAAGCGATTCGACGCGGCGGAGGAGGCCCTGCGCGACGCCATTCGGATCGCTCCGCGGAGCGCTTTCGCATACGCGGCTTTGGCCAGCCTGTACCTGCGCATGGGACGGGATCCTGCCGCAGCCTTGGCGATGATCGATGGGGCAATCGCCTTGGAGGCGAACAACAGACAGTTCCGCGATCTGCGCGAGTCGATCGTCCAGGCCATGAGGGAGCGCGAGAATCGAGCAGTCCCCAGGCAGGCATCCCCTCAACCCTGAGAGCCCGAAAGCCCTTCCCTCGCCGCGACACCGCCATGAATCGCCTCCGCTTCCCGTGGACTGTCCTCGCCGTCTGCTGTTCGATTGCGGCCGTCGGCGGCGCGCTGGCGTGGTTCTTCTGGGGCGGTCGCGAGACGGCCACCCTGCCCGATGCGACGCCGAAGGGGCCGGCACGCAGCGAAGGCCCTTCTCCTCCTGCCGCCACCTTACCGCCTTGAACCATCCAACTCACCGATGTCACGCGCGAAACCGGCATCACATTCCGCCACACCGATGGCAGCAGCGGGCGGCGCTATATCGTCGAGACGGTTACTTCGGGTCTGGCCTTGTTCGACTACGATGGCGATGGCCTCATCGACGTCTACTTCCCCAACGGGGCCCCGCTGCCGGGCAGGCAGGTCGACAAGCCCCCGCGGCACGCCCTGTACAAGAATCTGGGTGGCTGGAAGTTCAAGGACGTGACCGACGAAGCGGCGGTGGCGTGTACGGGCTATGGATTGGGTGCCACTGCGGCCGACTACGACAACGACGGCTGGCCCGACCTCTACGTATCGAACTTCGGCCCCAAGGTGCTCTACCATAACAACGGCAAGGGCGCTTTCAGCGACGTGACGCGGCAGGCCGCCGTGGCCGACGGCGACAAGCTGGGCGCCGGCGTCTGCTTCCTGGACATCGACGGAGACGGCAACCTCGATCTGTACGTGGCCAACTATGTCCAGTTCACCTGCCAAAACCACGTTCCGCACCAGTATCGCGGCTTCCCCGAATATGTCAGCCCTCGGGCGTATTCGTCCGAACCGCACACCCTGTTTCGCAACAACGGCGACGGCAGGTTTGCGGACGTGAGCGTCGAGTCGGGCATTGGCCGGCATGCCGGCCCGGGAATGGGCATGGTCTGCGCCGACGCCGACAACGACGGCCGCACCGACCTCTTCGTGCTCAACGACGTCGAGGCCAACTTCTTTTGGAGGAACAAGGGCGACGGCAAGTTTGAGGAAACGGCCGTGACAGCCGGACTGGCCTACAACGGCCAGGGCGACGCCCTGGGGAACATGGGCGTCGACTGCGGCGACTACGACAACGACGGCCGGCTCGACTTCTTCTCCACGTCGTATCACCGCCAAGCGCCCGTGCTCTTCAGGAACTTGGGCGGCGGCGCCTTTGAGGATGCCACCCTAGCCGCCGGGACCGGCGAAGGCGTGTACCACTGCGTCAAATGGGGATGTGGCCTGGTCGACCTCGACAACGACGGCCACAAGGACCTGTTCATCGCCATGGGGCACCTTCAGGATCTCATCGACCAGTACGATCGCAGCACCTCGTACGAAGCCGCCAACGTCGTGCTTCACAATCGCGGTGACGGCACGTTTGTCAACGTCTCGGATCGCTGCGGCGACGGGCTGCGGGTCAAGCTTTCAAGCCGCGGCGCGGTCTTCGACGACCTCGACAACGACGGCGACGTCGACGTCGTCGTTCTCAACTCGCGCCGCGAGTCCACCGTCCTGCGAAACATGCTGAACGAAGGCGGCTCGCGCCATCATTGGCTGCAAATCGAGTTGGAAGGCGTGAAGACCAACCGCGACGGGGTTGGGGCCCACGTCCGAGTTGTGGCCGGAAACCTGATTCAGTTCGACGAACGCCACAGTGGGCGCGGCTACCAGAGCCACTGGGGCTCGCGCCTGCATTTAGGCCTCGGCCAACACGATCGCGTAGACCGCATCGAAGTCCACTGGATCGGCGGAGGCGTCGACGTGCTGGAAAACGTCCCCGCCGACCGCGTCCTCACGATCCGCGAGGGCGTCCTTTCCCGCTGATCATCCGGCGACTCATCTGGGCTGACGCAGCGGCAACAGCAGGTGGGGAGTCCAGCGCGGATTGCTTCGCCGCTGAGCCTCGACAGTCTAAAGAGCGCGGCGGTAACGGTGTTTGGGACGTCCGAAAACGGGACGCGGCGACACGGCCACGGCGGGCGTGGAGGCCAGCGGCTCTTCCACCGGGGGTTCGATGGCTGGAGCCGCGGGGGCCGGGGGCGGCGGCGCCTTGGAACGATTCTGAAGCAATTCGCCCGTCTCCCGCCGCTCCAGGAGCCGGTTGATCCGCATCTCAATCCGCGTCAACTCGTGTCCTTCCTCGGGCGTGACGAAGCTGTAGGCCACGCCCTCGCGGCCCATGCGCCCCGTGCGGCCCACGCGGTGCACGTAGTCGTCGCAGAA
>CAZFKF010000044.1:0-12607 GCA_964518805.1 uncultured Planctomycetaceae bacterium
CGGCTGCCGGCCCGCGGAGGTCTGCCAGATTCGGCCTTGCGACGTGGACCGCTCCAGCGGCGACGTGTGGCTCTACCGCGTGCCCGGGCACAAGACGGAGCACTTTGGCCGCGAGCGCGTCATCTGCATCGGACCGAAAGGGCAGGCCGTGCTGCGTCCGTATCTGCTGCGCCCCGCCGACGCCTACTGCTTTTCTCCAGCGGAGAGCATGGAGAAGCAGCGGGCAGCTTGGCGAGCCCGGCGAAAGACTCCGGTCCAACCCTCGCAGCGGAGCCGCCGCAAGGCCCGGCCGAAGCGCAAGCCGCGCGACTGCTACACCAGGTACAGCTACGCCCGCGCAATCCGCCGCGGCGTGGAACGTGCCAACCGTGCGATCCTGAAGGATTCCGCCAAGGCCGGAATCGAGAATCCGCAGGTCTTGCCGTTCTGGGCACCAAACCAGCTACGGCACTCCCGCGCCACGGAGGTCAGGCGGAAATACGGCTTGGAGGCGGCGCAGACGACCCTCGGGCACAGCAAGGCCGACGTGACCCAGATATACGCCGAACGCGACACGAAATTGGCAGCGGACATCGCACGGAAGATCGGCTAAGATACTCGAATTGCCGGGTTCGTGGGGTAGCTCCCCGCGCAGGCCGGCCGGTTCTCGTGGTCAGCACCTACGCCACGGGGCCGGTTGGCCGCCTGGCAGAAAGTAGGTGCATCATGGCAAGATCCAACAAACGCCAAGCGGTGCCCAGACCGGCTGTCCCGCGTCATCGACCGACGTTAGATGGGCTCGTTGGCCAATTCCAAACGGACGCCGCGGCGTTTGAGGATCGAACGCAAGACGATGACAAGTTGGTCGCCGCTGTCGGATATTGGACGGGGTATCCGTCGTTCTTTGAGGTCATCGAGTGCTTTCCCGAGGCAACATCGGCCGAAAGATGCAACGCTCTTGCTTCACTCTCACAAACGCACTTGGAAGCCGTGTTTTTTCTCATGGCGGAAGCAGAGCGATTAGGGCTCGATTCTTCGCCGTTGTCTGAAGAAGGCCGTGTCTGCCGAGAAGTGTTTGCGAAGAGCGAGCTATACAAACCATTCGTCCGGGAAGGCGTTCACGACCTTTGGCCGGACTGTTTGGGGCCAACTCGTTATCGACTTCCCGAAGCCATGCAAGCCGCAATTCGTGATGGGGAGGCCGTTTTTGCGCGGCTTGTTGTTTTGAAGGGAATGGACCTGCAAGACCTGCGAAGCAGGGCCTACACCCCGGGCATGGCGGCGACACCGATCCCGCCGGAGGATCGGACAATCCCGCTGTCGTACCGCCGCGCGGCAAAGCTCATCGGTAAGGGCGATTGCCAGGATGCCGCGGAGTGGCTAAGCAAAAGCGTTGCCGACGGTTCCATTCCATGCGAGCATGTGAGCCGCCAGACGCACGTCTTCTCCAAGCGTTCATTCCCGGAGGCCGTCTGGCCGGAGATCATGCCGAAGTGACGGCAACTCAACCCGACTCAACCCGACTCAACCTAAGTCAACCTAAGTCCCGGGAGCGAGCCGGGTCTGCGTTACGCTGTGTGGTGTGGCAACGAAAGTCACCCAAACACGAGGTAACGCAAAATGGTTTCTCTAAGCGAGCACGTCGTCAGCCCGGCCGAGGCAACCAGTCTTTGCCCCCGCCGCCGGAAAGGCAAAAAGCCGAACATCGCAACCGTCTATCGGTGGATGACGGTCGGCTGCAAGGGCGTCATCCTTGAATCTCTCCAGGTCGGTGGCACCCGTTGCACGTCGCGTGAGGCGTTGCAGCGGTTCTTCGATGCTCTGACCGCCAAAGCCGCAGGCCAGCCCGCCCCCGCCCCGACGCCCCGTGTCGATCGGCGTGCCGTGGCGCAGGCTGAACGCGTTCTCGATTCCGCCGGCATCTGAGGCCCAACAAAAAACCCCACGCCGCGCGTACCGCCAAGTTGCGCGACCGGGGTTAAGGAGACTGCATGTATGTATAGTACCGCACATCACCCGCCGAATCCAGCCCCCGCCGGCCCGCCGGCCGCGGCGACACGATCACCCAAACTGAGGCAACGCGAGTTCATCGCCGCGGCCCGCAATCTGCTGGAGCCGTCGCCCGTGCGGTTGCATCACGTTCCGAATTGGTTCCGTCTGCGACTGCTGCGGGCCTACGGGTGCGACCGAGGAGACACCAGCGGGTTCGCCATGCTGTGTTTCGCGACTACGGGCTGCGCGTGCTCTCTTCCCACCTGGATCGACCATTGGGGCTCTTGCGATCACCGCGGGAAGACCGCGTTCGTGACGGAGCCGTACAGCCTCGCGCCGGCCGATCTGCAACAAATTGACGCGATCGCCAAGCGGTGTGGCATTGCTTGGCACATCACGTCCAACAGTTGGTGGTTCCCCGGTTCGACGATCCGCGTGCTGCTTTATGAATCGGAGGCCGGCAAGTGATCACAACCTCGACCCTCGACACCATCGTCGACCGTCTTCAGGCCCGACGCACGGCGAAGGGATGGGAGGCCCGATGCCCGGCCCACGAAGATCGGCAAGCTAGCTTGTCGATCGGCGTTGGCGACGATGGACGCGTTCTGTTGCACTGTCACGCGGGATGCACGGTTGAGGCCGTCGTAGGTGCGTTGGGGATGCAGGTGCGAGACCTGATGCCCGCACAGAACAGCCACGGCCGGTCGACACAGAACGGCAACGGGCACGCGAAGACCGGGAAGTCGCCCAAGAGGTACGCGACTGCGGGCGAGGCCCTTGCAGCGCTGGAACGCATCCATGGCAAGCATTCGTCTCTTTGGAAATACTACGACGCCGCTGGGAATCTCGTGGGTGGCGTGGTGAGGTGGGACACGCCGAAAGGCAAGGTCATCCGGCCGGTTAGTCTGTTCGGCGACCATTGGCGGATTGCCGGGATGCCGGCCCCGCGGCCGCTCTACAACCTCGTGGAAGTGGTCAACGCGCCGCGGGTTTTCGTGGGTGAGGGCGAAAAGGTGGTCGAGGCGCTGCGGTCGATCGGCCTGGTGGCGACCACAAGCCCCCACGGAGCCGATAGCGCGAGAGAAGCGGACTGGACGCCGTTGGCAGGGAGGGAATTGATAGGGCTTCCAGACTGCGACAAGCCGGGCTGCAAGTACATCGAGACGGTGGGAGAAATCCTCTGGAACATTCAGCCACGGGCGACGCTGCGAGTCGTGAATCTCCCGGGCCTGGCTGAAGGTGAGGACGCCTATGACTGGATCGAGCATCACGGCGACGCAGCCGAGCCGGAATCGATGGTTGAGGAAATCGAGGCCCTGATAGCAGCGGCACCAATCTGGACGCCGACGGCGGTTGAGAATCCAGCGGCGAATCCCGGCACGGCCGCGGCGACATTCCCGCCGATTCTCGGCGAATCGAAGATCAATGGGCCTGTGAGTTTTGGAACGCAACCGGCGCAGCTTTCCAGAATCGTCGCGACGGAATCAGTTTCGCCCCAGCCCGATGGCTCGATCGAAGACTGAACCCGGCCGAGCGCCAGTGGTTTTCCCGTGGCCTACGGCTGCTGTCTGGCCGTGGCCACGTGGCGATCGTGACACCCGCCGGCCGGACTCGTTACGTCAGAATCACCCCAGCCGGACTCCAAGCGGCGAAGACCATCATGCTACGCCAAGGGGCGAGACCCCGCGTTGCAGCCGTCGCGAAAGCGATCCAGGCGGCAGAATGGGCAAAGCCCCGGAAGACCTATCTGGATGCAGTGAGCTGATGCCTGACGCTCGCAAAACCGCCGACACCCGCCGCGATCCGCCGCACTACATCTACGTGCAACGGCCGCGGTGCCCTGTCTGCGCTTCCCCTCGGTTGCGGGCCTACCGGACGATTCGCAACGGCGACGACAGCCTGACTCGTTACTCCCGGTGCCTGGAGTGCGGGATGCGGCTGATCACCGTCGGCACCGTCTACCGACAGCAGATTGACAAGAAGTTCCACGCCGTGGACCTTGATTGCCACCGTCTGAGCGATCTGCTTCATGTAGAACGAAGGCACCTTACCCCGCAGGAAGAGGACGCCTTCGTGGTGCTCCGCCGCGACGCCCTGTAAGGCCGCGTAACGGCTCGCCTTCAGACTTTCTGCGACTCTAGCCGCCACTTCGCGTGCCGCGGCGTCGCTGCCAGCCACAGGCGCGAGCTTCGATACCGCGACTTCCCCAATACGAGCGGTCATCTATTTCTCCTCCTGCAGCCAGGCAGATATCGCGTCTTTAGCCGAGCACACGTGTTCATCGCCAGGGAGCCCTGGCGAAAACGATGGACTGGATGGTTTTGAACAGGCGGTCCAAAGTAATTGCTTCCCAAAGGTAGACAACGGCCCGGGAAAGTCGCCGGACGAAATCGATCTCGCCTGAAGTACGTTTGGCAATCAGCACAACAGGAATTCTCGCCAACTCGGCAGTTTGTCGCGTCCGTTCCGGCACGCCGTCAACAGTCCCGAGAGGCACTCACATCTCGTTTGGATGGGGTTCAAATTGTCCGTCTCACGTGAACTTGCCTTCCAGGACTTTCGCCTCTCTCTCTTCTGGTTCGTGGCGCGCCAAGGCGCACCGGATCCGCTGGGCCAGGAAGTTGCCGGTCACGGGTTTCGCTAGGTAGTCGCTAATTGGAAACCGAGCTACATTGTACAGGACGTGAGGGCTGCAGCCGTAGGTTAGAATCAGGATGATGCGGACCTTGGGAATCGTGCAGTCCTCCTGCATCAGTGCCATAATCCCGTCGCCTCCGCCCCAGGGAATCGCCGGTTCCAGCACCAGTACGTCCGGCATCGACTGACGTGCTTTTTGAAGGCATTCAAGTCCATCCTGCGCGGTAGCTACATCGAAACCCTCCGCAGAGAGCTGCTCCTTGTAGGCAGCAAGCAGATACCTATCGGGATCAGCAATGAGAACTCGAATCGACATCAGTCTTCGTCCTGTGGAGCACGTGATTTGCCGCGTTCCCGTTTGAGAATCTCAGCCCGCCGGATGGTCACATTCGGCGGGGCAACAATACCCACGCGGACTCGGGCACCGGCAATATCGAGCACGGTGACCGTCAGTCCGCATTCCGGCATGACGATCTGCTCACCTTGCTTGCGCGTAAGGACTAGCATTTCCGCAGCTCCGTCTCTCGCGTTACGATGCCATCTTCGGCATCCAACCTCGGGCGACCTTCAGATGCGAGCCTCTACCGATGACGATTACTGTTCATTCCGATCGGCTTCCTCAGCAAGCCATCGGGTGAAGGGTATCGGGCCGCAGTTCGGAAAAGCGAGATTCCTGCCGAGCCGGCATAGCTCGGGAGCCCATTGGTCCCATAGCAATCTCCGTGCCGCCGCCGGCATGAATCGGCGGCGCTTGTGGAACTTGTTTGCCGGGACGGCGTTCGGTGCAAATGGCCCTATCGCAGTCCAAACCGCACCGAAGGAGAAAAGGACCACACAAGGACAGATCCTGTCCATGGGGAAAAAGGAGTTTCCAGCCCCCCCCTCTCTATCGTCCGTGGGCTCCAGCGAGCGTCACAGGCCCAGACTCCCCGACGTAGTCGATCATAGAGGGGATGGGATGTACAATGAGGCGATGACAAGCGGATTCTCCATATGGCACGCCGGTTGCTACTCCACACTTGAGTGTGGCCGGACGTAGCGTTGACTGCCGGTTACGACCGCGCTGGTAACGGCCATTGACCAGAGGGACTACGAACCATGTGGACCAAGGTGGTGGCACCGACGATCCTGGTCAGCGTGTTATGGGTGACGGTCAGTGGGGGAACGACTTTCTACATCAACTGGCTCTTGAAATCTCACTCGCAAGCGTTGAAAGAAAACGTTGCCACGATTGAGGCCGCCGCCGGGATCCAAGACCTGGTTTGGCGGCTTCAAGCCCTGGCGACGCAGGCGTCGGCAACGCATGAAACGGGCCTGCAAACGCAGATGACCGATCTGGAGGCCGAGTTCCAGCAATACCTCTCCCGAGCGGAACAGGTGGCCATGACGCCCGAGGAGCAATCGCTCGTCAGCGACATTCGCGGCCACTTCACCCTCTATCTCCAGCAGATTCGAGGCGGGCCACCGGAAGACAAGTCCCCGTCGGCCAGCCTGTCGCAACGTCTTCAAACCACGATGCGGTTGGCTACTTCGGTGGCGCAGCCGTGCAAACAGCTTCTGGAAGTCAACCAACGGCTGTTGAACGAATCGACATTCCGGGGTGAACGACTAAGCAGCGCCATCATCGCGGTTCGCATCGCCTTTCTCGTTGCCGGGCCGGCGATCGGGATTCTGTTCGGCCTCCTCGTGGCTCGCGGGCTACACCGCTCGATCTCGCAGATTAGCATTACGCTGAAGGGTGCGACGGGCGAGCTGGATCGCGAGCTCGGCCGCATCGATGTCGGCCGGACCAGCGATCTTGCCGGCTTGGAAAAGCAGGTGCAAACGGTCTCGGCGCGAATCGAGAGCGTGCTTGATGAGCTTCACGGGGCGCGCCAAGAGATTATTCGCGCCGAGCGGCTAGCGGCGGTCGGCGAACTTGCCGCAGGTGTCGCACACGAGTTGCGGAATCCTCTTACCTCGGTAAAGCTGCTCATACAAACCGCCGCGCAACGATATTCCGAACGCGGCTTGACCGCCCGGCAGTATCGGGTAATTCAGGAAGAGATCACGCGCATGGAGAAAACTATCCAAGGACTGTTGGACTTTGCTCGGCCGCCGCAGCTTCATCGACTGCGTCACGATCTTCGAGATACGGTGCAACGCGCCCTCAACCTGATGGACGGACGAGCGAAGCACGCGCGGGTCAGGGTTTCCGCAGAACTGCCGAGTCGGCCGGTGTTGGTTGAGGGGGACCCCGAACAGCTCCATCAGGTGTTCATCAATCTCCTGTTGAACGCCATCGAATCGATGACCCAGGGAGGGGCACTCATTGTCGGCGTGAGGCTGGACGACCAAGCCGACGGAAAATGCCAAGTGCTCTTCCGCGATTCTGGACCGGGGATTCCGGAAGCCGTCATGGGAAGGATCTTTGAGCCGTTCGTTACGAGCAAAGAACGGGGAACGGGATTGGGCTTGGCGGTAAGCCGTCGGATTGTCCGGGAGCATGGTGGCCAACTCACCGGCGTCAACCAGCCTGGTGGAGGGGTGACGTTTGCTGTCGAATTGCCGATGGTAGCCGGGGAGCACGCACCTTCCCACGGCGATGCAAACGGTCTCGCCGACAAGGCGCACGATCTTCACATCGAGTCTTCCCGGCACGAGGGAGAGGCTGCTGATGCCTAAGCTTCTGGTAATCGACGACGAACCGAACATCCGCTTCAGTATCGAGCAAGTCTTCGATGGCAGCGACTTGCAGATCGTCGGCGCTGAAACCGCGGACGACGGCCTGCGTCTGGCTTCCGTCGAGTCGCCCGACGTGATCCTGCTCGACATTAAGCTCGGCAATCGCTCGGGCCTGGAAGTCTTTCACGATCTCCGCCGCGTCGATCCGAAATGCCTGGTGATCTTCATCACGGGATTCGGAACGGCCGAAACGGCGATTGAGGCCATGAAACTCGGGGCGTACGACTACCTCGTCAAGCCGTTGGATGCCACCCAGATTCAAAAGGTTGTTGGGCAGGCATGTCAGATCAGCCGGTTGATGCACGTTCCCGCGATCGTGGAAGAAGGGGCCCGTCCCGAGGACAAACCGGATCGGCTTATCGGCAGCGGTTCGGCGATGCAGACGGTCTGCAAGCAGATCGGCCGTGTGGCTCCCCAGGACGTCAACGTGCTGATCCTCGGCGAAAGCGGCACCGGCAAGGAGTTGGTGGCACGGGCAATCTACCACCACAGCCGCAGAAGCCAAGCCCCGTTCCTGGCGATCAACTGCGCAGCGATTCCCGAATCGCTGCTGGAGAGCCAACTTTTCGGTCATGAGCGTGGGGCCTTCACCGGGGCCGAACAACGCCGCATCGGGAAGTTCGAGCAGTGCCACGGCGGGACGTTGCTGTTAGATGAGGTGGGCGACATGTCGTCCCATACGCAAGCCAAGATCCTTCGCTTGCTTCAAGAGAAGTGCTTTGAACGCGTCGGAGGGAACGAGACGATTCCGGCCGACGTGCGGATCCTGGCCGCCACCAATCAGAACCTGGAACAGCTCATCGAACACGGGCGATTCCGCAAGGATCTCTTCTATCGCCTCCGTGGCGTGACTATCAGCCTTCCTCCGCTACGGGATCGTCGCGAGGACGTACCGGAGCTGGCCCATTACTTCCTGTATCGCTTCAACCGACAATTGGGAACCATCGTCCAGTCGATTTCCCCGCAGGCATTGGAGATACTCCAGCAGTATCCTTGGCCGGGCAACGTGCGGGAACTCCAGAGTGTTATTCGCGAATCCCTGATCGTCGCGGCCGGTCCGAGTGTCCTCCCGGAATTCCTACCGGCCGAACTCCATCAGACCGCTGCATCCGAAGGTGAATCCGAGGGGGAGGCCCCTATTGTCTCCGACGCCGACTTTCAGTCCCTCGGCACTTTTGTCGACAACGCGTTCGCCACGGGGGAGTCAGACGTATATCGCCGCGTGCGGGAACAGTTCGACCGGCTGGTCATGGTCCGCGCAATGCAGCAAGCCGACGGCAGTCAGAACCGCGCGGCCGAGATTCTCGGAATTAGTCGTGTCACGTTGCGGGCAAGACTCCGCGCGATGAGGCTGGCAACAAGAAAAGTCGTGACGACCAATCCATCAGGTCCGCCAGCTAGCGGCGATTCTCACCCGGAAAACGAAGAGCCCAATCGCCCGACGGACTCGTGACCTTGGGGCGAGGTGGCGGCCGCCTTCTGCCGAGAAACACCGACTTACGGTCTATCGGTCATGGCAGGTGTGGCCCAAGGCGATACCACCAGTGGGTTGTGGCACCACGGCTTCGGACCGATTGCGTGCCAGGCAAGTTTCTGTCCCTCGTGGCAAAGCACTGTGCGCGACACGCAAACCGCAAGCGTGCGCGAGAGTCTCCCGTGACAAGCGTGCGCGAGACGTAACTTGCTGCTATTGAATCGATTCGGGCGTGTGGGCGTCATCATGCTCACAACGGCACGCATCTTGCAGAGAAGCCTTAGGAGATTGTGAATCGAAACCGAGTCGTGACTTGTGTCATGGGAGGGTAGGAAGATGCGGTATCTAGCGGCGATTCATCTAATGGTCGCAGGTGTGATCCTGGTGATGGAATTCGGCCTCTCGCCCCAAGCAGCGAGCGCTGCCGACGCGAAGACGGCGACCGGTGCGAAGACGGCCGCCGATGCGAACGCCTGGCGCTACGTCTACTTCCAAGATCGCTGGTGGTATTGGCTGCCAGACAACCGATGGGTGTATTGGCGGAACAATCGCTGGAACGACTACAGCCCGCCGACCACGGGTTCAGACTCCGCAGGCATGGCATCGCGTAACGCCATTGGCGGTCGGCAACCGGCATACGCGGGTTCTGCGGCGAGTAGTGATGAAGAAAGCCCGTTCTACGGGCACGCCTTGTCCGACATTTACTACGGTCCATCAAGTGCCGAGGAAATCGGTCCGTTCTACGGGCATGCCTTGCCGCGGGAGGTCTTCGGCTATGGCGCAGCCCCGCGTTACCGCAGGGGGCCGTATTACGGGCACGCCGGTTCGTCGTACATGTACTAAGCCGCCTCCCTAGCGATCCGGAGACGACAGGACATGGGGACAAACTGGTGCCATCTGCGGTGGACGGCTCGTGTCGACCGGTTGGATCTCACCGGCCGGGCGATCCGAGGCCAAGATCCGCGCGGGGCAACCGAGGGCATGATAGAGTTGGAATTGCGCCCGGTTGTAGCTGTTGACGGCGGCATAGTAGTTCTCGTAGGCGCGATTCAGATCCTGGAGCGAGGCCACGGCCTCCTGCGGACGAATGAGAATCACATTCACGTCGCCGGCGCGCCGCATTTCGCTGACGCCCTCCAAATTGCCCCGGAACGAGGTCAACGCCTCTTTCACGCCCGTTGCCGCCTCGCCCACTTGAACCGTTGCGGCTTCGAGCTGGGCTTGGGCCTCAACGACTTCCGCCGCCACCTGATCCTGGATCCTGAAAAACTGGATGTTCGCAAGCTGCTGTTCTGCTGCCCGCTCGCGCACCAGCGCCCGATTGCCGGCGCCCAAGTTGGCCAGCGACCACACGAGGCCCAATTCCGCGTCGAATCGTCCCCCCGAAGTCTCGACGCCGTCATTCCTGCCGCCGCCGAAAATCGCGCCGTTGAAGGTGTCGCCGGGGCCGCTGCCACCCCCGAGAACCGCACTTGGCAGCAGCGGCCGGAGTCTCTCCTGCCGCAGCCGCACCAACGTGGCCTGGACCAGCGCCCTTTGGGCGGCGAGCTCCGGCCGCGTCATAAGTCCAATGGGGATCAGGTCGTCGACCGTTTGTCGGGGCGAAATCAACGTCACCTGCAGGTGCGGCGGCTCCAAAGGCACAACCACCGAGCCGGGATTCAATCGGAGGGCTCGGGTCAGCCGTGCGCTGGACACTCGCCATGCGCCCCGCGACGAAGCACGTCGCTGCTTCAATTCGGCGAGCAACGTGTAGGCGCGGTCAATTTCGATCTCCGGCACCAGCCCCCTGGCGAGGCTCGCGATCCTTCGCTCGAGGTCTTGCGCCTTAGCCACCGAATCGGTATTGCCGGCCAGGCGGCCGCGGGCCTCTTGCACGTCGAAGTAGGCGGCGGCCACTGCGAGCAAGGCGTCATTGCGGGCCGATTGGACGTTCCATTGCCGCGCCGCCAGTTCTTGGCGCGCAGCCAGCGGCCGGAAGATCGCGTCGGTGATGCCGACTACCAAGGTCACCCCCCCGCCAGCGGAATACGAATTCTTGGCATTGAACAACACGGTCCCGTCCGTCGACTGATCGGCGCCGTCGTGACGGTAATAGTCCAATCCGAAATTGGCGGTCGGCAGCCAAAGGACGCTGGCGCCCTGAAGTTGAGCATCCGCCTGTTGGACGGCGGCCTCGGCAAAAGCGATCACCAGCGGCCGGGCGTTGGACAAGTGCAACGCTGTGGCCAGATTGATGGGCAGCGGCTCGTCGGTCTCCCTGGGCTGAGGCAGTGTAATCGGCGGCGCTTGTGGGGCCCGGGTAAGCGTCGGGCCTTCGAGCACTTGGCCGTTGACCTCGGAGCGGAGGGACGCGTCCGATGGGATCGATGACGAGGCGTCCGAATCCGCCGAGCTGCTGTACCCCGCCGGCTCTGCCTGAGCGCGCCGAACTCCGTTCAGCTCGATGGCTTGGCCCAACACACATGCCAGCGCCATCACGGAGACGAGGAGCGACCGCCGTCTCGTTTCGGGATTCATCGCATCTCCCATTCGCTTCAGGCGCCGCGGAACCGTGTGCTTGGTGTGTGTCGACCGATCGAGGCCCGGCGAAGTCCTTTATCTTCGCCAGGCATGCGCAACGCGGGGACTCTTTGGGTCGTATCGGTTGGAGTGATATAATCGCTGGAGGTGATCCTACCTCCAATCGGTATATGTATTTTTCCCAGATTGCCTCAACTGCCGAGGCTCGCGGCCTTTTGTCTGCGAGCCCCGCGATACGCGGGGGCAATCTCTCCTGCCGAAGCCGCGGTAAGGGCTCCAGCTTCTGTCTCCCCGTCGGCGCGAATGCCGAGTCCATGACAACCCGTCAAGGTCTGTCGCAATGAATCCAGTCGTCTTCGCGATGCGGAAACCGATCAGCCTGCTGATGGTGATCGTGGCCCTGATCATCGGTGGGGTGCTCGCGTTAGCGCAAATGCGAGTCGACATCTTTCCCGCTCTGAACTCGCCGCAAATCTACGTGGTGAACAACTACGCCGGCATGGACCCCAGCCAAATCGAAGGGATCATCACCAACGTTTACGAGCAGAACTTTCAGTACGTCGACGGTCTGAAGGAGATCGAGTCGAAAAACATTCAGAACTTGGTTCTGATCAAGCTGACCTTCTTTCCGGGTACCGACATGGCGGCGGCCATGTCCCAGGTGGTAAGCCTGTCGAACCGGGCCAGGGGGCAGATGCCCCCGAGCGTTTTGCCGCCGTTCGTGATGCGGTTCGACGCCGCCACCGTTCCCATCGGTTATCTCGTGCTGGCCAGCAAGACACGGCCGCTGGGAGAACTGACCGACCTGGGCCTGTTCCGCATCCGCCCCCTGTTGATTGCGCAGATCCCGGGCACGATCTCGTTCTCGCCGTTTGGCAGCAACACCCGGGCGATTGTGATCACGGTCGATCCCGACCGGCTCCGCGCGTACAACCTCTCGCCCGAAGACGTGGTGCAGGCGCTCGACACCGGGAACGTGGTCGCCCCTTCCGGCAATATTTACACGCGAAACCAGATGCCGTTGGTGCCGACCAACGCCATGGTGGCCGACCCGCAGGTCCTCGGGAGCATCCCGATCCACCCCGGCGCGGACGTCTACATCCGCGACGTCGGCACGATCCAGGACACGACCGATATCAACTACGGCTGCGCCCTGGTCGACGGGCGCAAGTCGGTGTATCTCCCGGTGGTGAAGAAGGACACGGCCTCGACTCTGACGGTCGTGGACAACATCAACAAGTCGTTGCCTTTGTTTCGCTCCGTCATGCCAGAGGACGT
>CAZFKF010000045.1:0-12532 GCA_964518805.1 uncultured Planctomycetaceae bacterium
CTTATCCAGTCGGCCCGATACCCGCCCGACACCCCAATGCCGCCCATCTCGCCGCGTTTCAACTGGATCAGGAACTCATCGAAGGGCGTCACCTTCCCCGCGAAGCGGGCAATCACGGCCTCGGCGCCGCGGCGGTTGGGGCATTTCTCAGCCGCGATCGTGAACCCGCTCGGAAAACGCTCGTCGGTGCCGACGACCGGCGCCGGCCCAAGCACGATCTCCGCCTTGGCGTCGTGCTGCCGCACAAGCTTGCACAACAAGTACGCCTCTTCGACGGTGAGAAACGGCGAAACGACCGCCGCCAGGTGGCCGGCCCGCTCCAGCGCTGAGGTCAACTCGCTCCTCAGACTCGACCAGTCCAGCGCGACCCGGTTGCCGGCGTCGTTGCACCACGGGCTGGCGAGCCGCCGGGGGTCGTGGATGTGCGGATAGTCGTAGCGCCCGTCGTTGCAGATCCACCACTGGTTCACCAGCGGATTCTCCCGCGGCCGGATCCGCCACACGCGATCCTGGTTCTCTTCGATCCGGATCGAGCACCCCGTGGCACAACGCGTGCAGACCCCGGCGTGCGACTTGAGGTACCAGACCCGCTGGCGATACAGAAACTCCTTGTCGCCCAGGGCCCCGACCGGACACAGGTCCACCACGTTGCCCGAGAGTTTGTTGTCGAGCGGAAAGCCGGGCAGCACGTCGATCTCTTCGTGGGCGCCGCGGTGGGCGACCATCAACTCACCCGTGCCGCTGATCTCGCGGCAGAATCGCACGCAGCGGCTGCACATCACGCAGCGGTCCACGAACAACGTGACATTGGGCCCGACGTCGCGGCGGCGGCTGGTGAACGGGCGGATGTCGGCCCGGCGCTCCTTCTGGCCGTACTGGAAATGGTAGTCCTGAAGGAAGCACTCGCCGGCCTTGTCGCAGATCGGGCAGTCGATCGGGTGGCGCAGCAGCAGGTCTTCCTCGACCATCGCCCGGCTGCGTGCGATCTTCTCGCTGTTGGTCACCAGCACGGTGCCGTCGCGGACCGGCGTGTTGCAGGCCGGCATGAGCTTCGGCAGCATGGTGACCTTGCCCGACTTGGCGTCGCGCATGCCGACTTCCACGAGGCACATCCGGCAGCTTCCGACCACGGTCAGCCCGGGGTGCCAGCAGTAGTGGGGAATCTCGACCCCGGCCCGGCGAGCCGCCTGGATGCCGTTCAGACGCTCGGCGTCGCCAAACTCAATCTCGCGTCCGTCGATGAAGGCGATGGGCATGGGGGGGAGGTCTGGGGGCCAGGGGTTAGGGACAAGGGAGTCTGACGTCGAGGATTGGGGGCCGCGGTTCAAGGGGAAGAGGTAGGCGCAACGCGGACGGTTGGACGTTGAGCCGAAGGTCTGCCATTGAGCGCGCGCTGCGATCTCCCGTCCGCACCGGAGCCTCCGCCTTCCGCGTTCTGCCCTCCGCCCTCTGCCCTCTGCCCTCTGCGTTCTGCCGCCACCGGTTCGGTCGCCATGTATCCGCCGGGGTTGGTGCGGCGCAGATAGTCTTCAAACTCCGGGCGGAACTTTCGGATCGCGGTTTTGATAGGCCACGCCGCGCCGTCGGCCAGGCCGCAGATCGTGGTGCCCGGGATGATGCCGATCGTGTCGGCGATCTCCAAGAGCAGCTCCAGGTCCCTCAGACGCCCGCCGCCCGCCTTAATCCGCTCGATCATGGCCAGCGACCAATGGGTCCCTTCGCGGCAAGGCGTACACTGGCCGCAACTTTCGTGGGCGAAGAACCGGCAACTGTTGTGCAGGAAGTCGATCATGCTGTAGGTTTCGTCGAAGACGATCACCCCGGCCGTGCCCAGCCCCAGGCACCCGGCGCGAGTCGGGCCGTCGAAATCCAGCGGCGTGTCGATCTCTGCGGCGGTCAACAGGCCGGTGCTCAGTCCGCCGGGCACCGCGGCCTTGACTTTTCGGCCCTTCCACACGCCTCCGCCGAATCGCTCGATGACCTCGCGGCACGGCAGGCCGAGCGGTCCTTCGTAACAGCCCGGCCGATTCACGTGCCCGCTCACGCCGTAGAGCTTCGGCCCGAAACTGCCCGGATCGCGGGGATCATCGGGCTTGGGCGGGGTGCCCATCGAGCGGAACCAGTCCACGCCGCGTCCAAGGATATGGACCACGCAGGCCAGCGTCTCCACATTGTTGACCACGGTGGGCTTGCGGAAAAGCCCTTCGACGGCGGGGAACGGCGGCTTGATCCGCGGCCACGCCCGCTTGCCTTCCAGGCTCTCGATCAGCCCGGTCTCCTCGCCGCACACGTACGCGGCAGCCCCGCGGTGGACGAAAATGTCGAGCGAGAACTCGTGGCCGAGGATGTTCCGGCCCAGCAGCCCGGCGTCGCGGCACTCGTCGATCGCGCGCTCAAGGCGACGGAGACTCAGCGGATACTCGTAGCGCAAGTAGATATACGCCGTACTCGCCCGAGTCGCGTAGCAACTCAGGATGATGCCTTCGAGCACCTGGTGCGGATCGCATTCCATGAGCACGCGGTTGCAAAACGTCCCCGGCTCGCTTTCGTCGGCGTTGACGCACATGTAGCACGGCCCGGGGTGATCGGCCGGCAGGAAGGACCACTTCAGCCCGGTGAGGAAGCCCGCCCCCCCTCGCCCGCGCAGGCCGCTCGCGCGGACCATGGCTGCCACCTCGGCCGGCGAGTGCTCCTTGAGCACGCGGCGCAGCGTGGCGTAGCCGCCCAGGGCCTGGTAGCCCTGGAGGGTTTCGACGCCCTCCCTGCCGAGGTTCGCCAGCAGCACGGGTTCGTAGTCGGACACGGCGGTGATCGTCAAAGGGTTGGGGTTCGGGGGCCGGAATCTGGTATTTCGAGTATGGGATTTAGACTTCAGAAAGCCGCGTCTCGTCGGCTTGCCGTTTCGCCTTGCCTCTTCGCCAACTATCGTCCTCCTTCTCCCAATGATTCCACAAACGCGTCAATCTTCTCTTCGGTCAGGTTCTTCCAAAGCACCTCATTGGCGAGCATAGCGGGGGCGTAATCGCACGCTCCGAGACACTCGGCGAATTCGAGGCTCACTTTTCCGTCGCTGCTGGTCTCGCCCGGCCGGATTCCCAAACGTTCGCACAGGTACTCCAGCAACGATTCGCCCCCGCATGCCGCGCAGCTCATCGACCGGCACACCCAGACCCGCACACGACCCTGGGGCCGGTCCTGCTTGAAGAGCCCGTAGAACGAAAGCGTGTCCTGCACCTCGGCCGGGGCCAATTGGAGCAGTTCGGCGACCTCGACTACGGCCTCCGGCGGCACGTAGCCCAGGCGTTCGCTGATTACATGCAGCGCCGGCAGAACCACCGCGCGGCGACTGGGGTAGCGGGGGAAGTACTCGCTGATGGCAGCGATGACCTCCGGCGTCAGGACTGGCTGGGCTGTCGTCATCGATCCCCCTTCGGTCATCGGTCCAACTCCGCCGCGATGACGTTCAGGCTGCCCAGCACGGCCACGACGTCGCTCAGCGTGTGGCCGCGGATCAAGTCCGGGAACAGGGCGAAGTGAATGAACGAGGGCGGCCGGCAGCGGGCGCGATAGGCCGTGTCCGAACCGTCGCCCACGATGTAGAACCCCAGTTCGCCGTTGGCCGACTCGATGGCCGAATACACCTCGTCGCACGGCGCCTTGAAGCCACGGTTGCTCATCGTCAACTCGAAGTGCGAAATGAGCCCCTCGATCGTGCTGTACACCTGGCGCTTGTTCGGCAGCGCGGTGCGCTGGTCGACGCCCACGTTCACCGGGCCGGCGGGCAGGTTCTCCACGGCTTGGTGCACGATCTTCAGGCTCTCCCGCATCTCCAGCATGCGCACCAGGTACCGCGCGTAGCAGTCGCCGGCCGTGGCGCACGAAACCTTGAAATCGAAATCGCGGTATGCCAGGCAGGGCTCGTCCTTGCGCAAATCGCGAGTCACGCCGCTGGCCCGGGCAATCGGCCCGGTAACGCTGCGGTTGATCGCCTCTTGCTTGCTCAAGACGCCGACCCCCTTGGTGCGGTCGACGAAGATCCGGTTGCGGTTCAACAGCCGCTCCATGTCGTCGAGCACCTTGGGGAACTCGCGGACGAACTCGCGGATCATCTCGATCGCGCGCGGCGAAGCATCGTTCATCAGCCCGCCGACGCGGGTGTAGCTGTTCGTGAAGCGGGACCCGCAGAGGGCCTCGAAGATGTCGTACAGCTTCTCCCGCGGATTGAAGGCGTAGATGAAGTAGGTGAAGGCCCCCGTGTCCAACCCCACCGCCCCGTTGCAGAGCAAGTGATCGCTGATCCGCGCCAACTCGGTCACGATGATCCGCAGGTACTGGCACCGCGGCGGCACCTCGATCCCCAGCAACTTCTCCACGGCCAGGTGCCACGCCACGTTGTTGGCCATGGGCGAGATGTAGTTCATCCGGTCGGTGACCGTGACGTATTGGTTGTAGTCGAGGTGCTCGCCGATCTTCTCGAAGCCCGAGTGGAGATAGCCGATGTCGGGCACGGCCTCGATCACGCGTTCGCCTTCGAGCTTCAGCACCAGGCGCAGCGTCGTGTGCGTGGCCGGATGCTGCGGGCCGAAGTTCATCGTCCACAGGTATTCCTGCGGAACGCCCTCGGACGCGTCTTCGGTCAAGGCACTGCGAGTCAGCGGCATTGGTCTAACTTTCGGAGCGGGCAATCACAGGCAAGTTGTGCCGCTCGCCAAGTCCCTGGAGCGGATAGTCCTTGCGGAGCGGATGGGCGGCGAACTCTTCGGGCAACACGATCCGCCGCAAGTCGGGATGTCCTTCAAAGCGGATGCCAAACAGGTCCCACACTTCCCGCTCCAGCCATTCCGCCCCTTTCCACAACCCAACCACGCTCGGCACGCTCGGCTGGGGATCGTTCACGAACGTCCGCACGGTGATCCGTTCGTTGGTCTCGGCGTTGGCCAGCAGATACACTAGCCCGAAACGGTCCGTTGCGTCGCGGTAGTAGAGGTAATCGACGCACGTCACGTCGACCAGCAGGTCGAATCCCAAGTCCTCCTTCAACTTCTGGAGCACGGAGCGGACGATCGCAAGCGGCGCGACCACGCGCGTCGCCCCGCGGAACTCACTGAACGCCAGATCCGCAAACGCGTCCTTCAGGGCGGTGATCGTCGCCGCGTTCGTCATGAGTAGTAGGCAGTTAGTCGTAGGGCGGACGGAGCGAAGCGACGCCCGCCGCACGTCCTTTTCCAGCCACGGAGGGCCTCACTCCGTTCGGCCCGCCCTACATTCTGAAATCCCCAATCCCGAATTCCCAATTCATTCCCCCCGTCCGCGCTCACGCAGCGCCAAATTCGGCAACTGCCGCTGGGGGGATTCAAATTCGCGACCCGACATCGTTCCCTCGCGTTGAATCTTCTCCTGCAAGTCGATGATGGCCTGGATGAGTTGCTCGGGCCGTGGCGGGCAGCCGGGGACGTACATGTCCACGGGAATGAACCGATCGATGCCCTGGACCACACTGTAGGTGTCGAACACGCCTCCCGAGGACGCGCAGGCTCCCATTGAAATGCACCATTTCGGCTCCGGCATCTGAAGCCAGATCCGCTGGAGCACCGGCATCATCTTCATCACCACGCGGCCCGCCACGATCATCAAATCGCACTGCCGCGGGCTGAAGCGAAACACCTCGGCCCCGAATCGGGCCAGGTCGTGGCGGCTGGCCCCCGTGGCCATCAGTTCGATCCCGCAGCACGCCGTGGCAAAGGGCATCGGCCACAGGCTGTTCTTGCGGCACCAACTCACCAACTCGTCGAGCTTGGTGACGACCACATTGTCGGGCAGGTCTACCGCCAACGAAAGATCCCTTTTCGCCAATCGTAGATGAACCCGAGGGTCAGAAGGCCGATGAACACCATTCCGCCGAAGAAGGCTGCGGCCGGCAGGCTGGTCGGCGATACAATTGCGCCCGGCAGCGTCGCGCACACGTCCGATCCAGGGCCCGTTGCCGGCGCGACGCCCGCCGGACTCTCCACAGCGGCGGCCTTCGAGCCCATCACCACGGCCCAGGGATAGAGGAACAGCAACTCCACATCGAACACCAGGAACGCTATGGCCAACAGGTGAAAACGGATATCGAAGCGTCGCCGGGTGTCGTGAACCGGGTCCATTCCGCTTTCATAGGGCATTCGTTTCACTCGGCTTGCGCGCCTTGGGCTGAGAATTGCCCCCATAGCGAGCAGGGCGCACGCCAAGATCACGGCGCACACCAACAGCAGCATGATGGGCAACGAGCCGCCTTGCATTCAGAAATCCTTGTGCTGTCCGATCTTATGACCGAACGCGGATCGACCGAGAGAGTAACCCTTCGGAGGGTAGCATGGAGGAATTCTATAGGCCCTTCCGGCCGGGGTCAACCGGCGAGCCTCGAACTCTCCATCGTCGTCTTTGCGACGCTATCACGACGTGGAGCGCAAAAAAACGCCCTCCGTAGGCGGGGCAGGGACCTACGAAGGGCAAAAGGGTGAGGGGGAAACCCCTCAACCTCCGCTGATTATCGTCTAACGAAAGCCGATCCTCAACCCCACCTTCAAGGGAAATGGGCAATTTCTCGGCCACCAGGCAATCTGGAGATTCTTGGAATAACGGGATGTATAGATCGTGTCAGCAACGGTGAGCGGGTATGGCCCGCACTTGGTGCGTGGATTCGTTTGCACGCGGCTCTCACCTTGACGCGATGCGGGTACTCCTCGTCAAATGGGAACGCACCAATCATCGCTTGTTCGCATGCGGTTCGCGGAGCGGCGAGGAGACTCACGTTAGCGAGAAATCACCTGTGCTCGATCTGGTTCAGACTCTTCGTGAATTGGTTGCCATTGCGAGCGTCAACCCCATGGGCCGGCCGCGGACCGCCGACGATCCGGCCGAGGCCAACCTCACCAACCACCTGCAATTGCTGTTCGATCGGTTGGGGATCGATGCCGTGCGCCAGGCTGTGGAGCCCGGCCGCGACAACATCTTTGCCGTGGTTGGCGGCGCAAACGTCGCGTCCGCAAGCCAGCCGCTCGTCTTCTTCGAGGCGCACCAGGATACGGTGCCCGTGACCGGCATGACAATCCCGCCGTTTGTGCCCGAGGTTCGGCAGGGGCGTCTTTACGGCCGAGGGGCGTGCGACACGAAGGGCGGCATGGCGGCCATGCTCTTTGCCCTGGCGAGGCTTCACGCCGAGCGTCGTTCCGACATGCCAACGGTCGTTGTGGCTTGCACGGTGAACGAGGAATTCGGATTCAGCGGTGCTTTGGCAGCCCGTTCGCTCTGGCGGCGCGGGAAGAATGAAAAGGAGACACGACAAGAACCACTCTCCCCCTCTCTCCCACTTCCCTTCTCCACGTCTCCCTTTCTTCGGTCTGTTCTCCTGCGACGGCCGGACTACGCTGTCGTGGCCGAACCAACCGAGTTGCAGGTCGTCGTGGCGCACAAGGGCCTCGTGCGCTGGCGATGTCGCGCCCGCGGCCGCGCCGCGCACAGCGCGATGCCCCAAGCCGGCGAAAACGCCATCTACAAGATGGGAAAGGCTCTGGTGGCCATCGAGCGGTATGCCCGCGATGTCGTGGGCGGCCTGGGGTCGCATCCCCTTTGCGGTCCCGCCACGCTCAACGTGGGCACGATCGGCGGAGGCGTGAGCGTCAATACCGTGCCCGATGACTGCACGATCGAGATCGACCGCCGCATGGTGCCGCACGAAACGCACGATGCGGCCCGGCAACACTTGATCGACTACCTGGAACGGGAAGCCGGCCTCGGGTTCGTCCTGGAACACGAGGCGCCGTTCATGAAGGCCCTGCCCCTGGCCGACGATCACAATCGGGCGCTGGCCGATCGACTCCTGGCAGCCGCCTCGCAAATCGGCGAACCGTGCCGGACCGTGGGAGTTCCCTATGGAACCGATGGGGCGACGTTCGCGGACGCCGGAGTACCCACAGTGGTCTTCGGGCCTGGCTCGATCGCCCAGGCCCATACGGCGGACGAATGGGTCGCTCTGGATCAGGTCGAAAAGGCCGCAGAGATTTACTACCGATTCGTCAAGTCGTTCTGCTGAGGCGAGCGGAGACAAGGGGAGTGCGCGCCGCGGCGTTCCTCGTCCCGGGCAGATCCACGGAACGCCGCAGGGAGCGTTCGGAACACGCAGACGATTCTCAGAACACGTCCAGGATGAAGTGGTGCCCCATGTGATAACGCCGCTCTTCCGGATAGTAGTTCATCCACTTCATGTTGTAGACCGGGATGCGCATTTCCGGCGGGTAGCGGTAGTAGAGGTCTTCAGAGCTACGATAGTAGTCGGTACCCCAATAGTTTTGGGGATAGAAGACGTACGGGTAATGGTAGAAGCGGTTCCAATCCTGGGTCGTGTAGGCCCGGCCCCACTGACGGCCGTAGGCCTGCTCGGCCTGGGCTGCGACCGACATCAAGGGCACGAGAGCGGCTGCAATGAGCAGCACGAGCATGGTCCGGCGGATCATAGTCACCCCCCCATCCGATGGTTTGTGCCGACGAGTGCTTCAGGGCCAAGGTCAGGGCCCCCCCGCGTACGACGCTGGGACGCCCTGCGCCATGCCGAGAGTCTCATCCACTACTGTTGCATCGGCATCGATCGGCAGTCGCATTGAAGGATTATCTCCTACAGGCGATTCGACCCGAACGCGTGGTTGGGTGATGGGGTCTACCGTCACGGCATGTGCGGATACGGCTACGATTCCGGCCTCCGCTTGGCCTGCATCACTCCTGAGATCGCCCAACTCCGCAACGCCTCCTCGCGGCACTCGAGTCGCGGCCGGGATTAACAGAGAAGAACGCCCAATCTATTGACAGGAGCCCGTCCCGAACTTATCGTAAACTGGTCATATGACCATACCTGTGGGGGCCTCGCCGTGGCGATCGCTGAAAGTATCCCCATTACCCGACATCACACGGTTGTCGAGGCGATTGCGCAGGGGTTGATCCGTTACATTGCCGAGAATCGACTCCAGCCGGGCGACCGGTTGCCTTCGGAGCGGAAGCTGGCCGAAATGGTTGGGGCAAGCCGGCTGCCTTTGCGCGAGGCGCTGTGCGTGCTTAAGGGGCTGGGGGTCGTTGAGGCCAAGCACGGCAAGGGGGTCTTCGTCAAGCGGATGGACCTGACGGCCCTGTTCGGCATGTTGTCGCCGTTGCTGAAGACGCAGGCCGACATCGATCTGGGGCAGTTGTTCGAGGCCCGGCTGCATCTCGAAGCGAGCATCGCCGAGGTCGCCGCCGCGAACCGCACGGAAGAAAACCTCGCGGCCCTGGCCCGCACGGTAAGCGGGATGCGACGCAACCTGCGCAATCGCCGGGCCTATATGCGGCACGATCTGGATTTCCACCAGGAACTGGCGCGGAGTTCGGGCAATCCGATCTTCCACGTCTTCATGGTCTCGATCGTGGACCTTCTGCGAGAACTTCAATATCTGTATCAGGACAGCGTCGAAATCCGCGAGGCTGCGGTTGCCGAGCACCAGGAAGTGCTCGACGCCCTTGTCGCCCGCGACGGGCGCCGGGCAAACGCGGCCATGCGGAACCATATTCAAAACGCCACGCATCGGACTTAGGTCCGAGGAGGATCGTTCATGGTCTCGAAACGATTTGCGTCGGGATGCGGCATTGCGTCGATGCTGGCGATCGTCGTGGGGTGGCATGCTGTCACGCGGTACTCCGCGGGTCGGCATGCGTACGCCGAACCCTGCCCACCCAACGCTGTGCGTTGCGAGGGCATGCCGTCGGTCGCCGAAAAGAACAAGAGAGGCGACCGTCGCCCGGTCGAGCCGCTCAAGATCGCGAAATCGCTCATCGCCTACTGGACCTTCGACGACGAGATCGGGGCGAAGTGGCACGATGCCGGCGGTTGCGGGCATGACGCCATCCCCGCGCCGCCGGCGCCGGGGCTCGAACGAACGGCGGGCGTGTTCGGCACTGCCGTGGCGTTCTCGGGCCATCACATGCTGCACGTGCCCGAAAAGCCGGCCTTCGGCACGCTCCAGAAGATCTCCTTCAGCGCCTGGGTCATGCCCACCGAACTCGGCGAGTACCGCGAGATCTTCCGTAAGGAGGACGGTGACCAGCGCGTATTGTTTTCCTTCCAGAACGACGGCACGGTCCTCTCGCTGGGGCTGAACATCGGCGGCTACATCGAATGCGACGCCAAGATCGACCCGGCCCGGCTGTTGGACGGCGCTTGGCATCACTGCGCAGCCACGTTCGACGGCCAGTGGATGCGGGTCTATTTGGACGGCAAGGAGATCGGTTCGCTCAAGCGGCCCGGACGGGTGACCACCGGGGGACTTGCGCCCGGGTGCATCGGGTCGTCCGGCGGCGGCGAGTGCCTCCAGGGCGCGATGGACGACCTGCGGATCTATCGCGACGCCCTGACCGCCGAAGAGATCGCCCAACTCCGCAACAACGGCCTTCAAGCCCTGGCCGCGATGAGCCAGGTGGTCGAGGCCGGCGAGCCCAGGGCGCCGAAACCGCTCGTGGGACACTGGACGTTCAACGAACGCGGGGCTTCGATCCTGCTCCACGATACGTCGGGCAACCCCGGCATGGATGCGCGGACCTCCGGTCCGCTGCGTCACGTGCGAGGCGTCCACGGCAATGGGCTGGAGTTGCGGGGCTCGCACGCTTTGCGCGTGGACGGGATCAAAGTCCCCTTACCCCCAGCCCCTCTCCCGAAACGCGAGAGGGGAGCCGAGTCGGGACAGAACGAGCTTGCCAAGATCACGTTCTCGGCCTGGACCATGCCGTCCGACTTGAGCGGGTTCCGCGAAATCTTCCGCCAGGAATGCCCCGACCGGCTGCTCTTCTCGTTCCAGGAGAGCGGCACGGTGCTTTCGCTGGGATTGAACATCGGCGGCTACCTGGAGTGCGATGCCCCGATCAACCCGGCCCAGGTGCTCGACGGGGCTTGGCACCACTGCGCGGCCACGTTCGACGGCCGTTGGATGCGGGTCTATCTGGACGGGAAGCAAATCGGGGCGATAGAAAGGCCTGGCAAGATTTCCATCCAACCCGGCGTGCCGGCCTTCATCGCTTCGTCGAGCGGGACGAGTGAGCATTACCAGGGGGTGATCGACGACGTGAGGATCTATGCCGACTCGCTTTCGGCCGACGAGATCGCGTCACTCTACCGTGGCGGGCTGGCATCGCTGGAGCGGATCTCTCGCGAGCTTCAGCAGGCGGCCGATGCGATCTACGCGCCGGGCAAGACGTTTGCCGAGACGCTGGCGGGGATGCGCGAGAAGATCGTGCAGGGGAAGGTGAGGCTCAGCCGCGAGGTGGCGGGCGCGGTGATTGCGCGGCTGAAGCTGGCCTTTCCCGCAGACTACGAGCGGTTCTTGACGTACGCCGGGCCGAGCCCGGTCGAATACCTGACATCGCCGGGCAACGCGTTTCACTTGCAGACCGTGGGCCGGTTGATGGACCTGATGCTCGAATACAAGCCGCTTACCGAGTCCCAGTGGAAGAAGCAGTCGGCCGAAGACCGCCGGAAGTGGGAAGAGGCCGAGGCGATCGTGCGCCGCTTCGAGGCCCTCAAGGCCCGCGGCGACGCGGCCCAGTTTTCGCCGGAATGGATTGAGCTGATGTTCGCGGCGGGCCCGCGGATCCAGTTCCGGCCCGTGGTCCAGGAGGCGGTTGCACCGTATGCGAAGCCGGAGACCCCGCCACTGAAGACGCTCGCACCCGACGAGGCGCGCGAAGCCCTCCGCCGCGATTGGCTCCACCAGGCGGATCAGAATCCGACGGCCGAGCGGATTCGGCGCGAGATCGGCTGGACGCGGGAGCTTGCCGAACGGATCGGGTCGTCGTCCGGCCGCAAGGTCGATCTGGCGAAGGAACTGGCGGAACTGAAGGAACTGGAGAAACGCATCGCATCCTTATCCCCGAGCGCGCCCTCACCCCCGGCCCCTCTCCCGCTTGCGGGAGAGGGGAGTAATCTGCGGGAGTTGTACTTCCGCGTGCGCGCGGTGAAGCGGGCGGTAATGTTCAAGAATCCGGCCGTGGACTTCGACAAGGTGCTGCTCGTCGACAGCCCCTACCCGCAAGGCTCGGAATGGCAGCACGAGACGCGGCATCGCCTGGGCTACATGGCGGTCCCCGGTGGGCGTCTGCTGGTTCTCCACGGGCTGTCGCCCGACGGAAAGCTGACGCAGCTTGCGCCCCAGGCGCCGCTGCACGGCTCGTTCTGGCGGCCCGACCTGTCGTTCGACGCCCGGCGCGTGGTCTTCTGCTTCAAGCCGCACAACGAGAAATCGTTCCATTTGTACGAGGTCAACGTGGACGGTTCGGGCCTGGTGCAATTGACCGACGGGATCTTCGACGACTTCGACCCGATCTACCTGCCCGATGGCCACATCCTGTTTTCCACCAGCCGGGCCCACACCTACGTGCGCTGCATGCCGCCCACCAACGCCTTCGTGCTGGCCCGCTGCGACCGCGACGGGAAGAACGTCTACCTGGTCTCCTACAACAACGAGCCCGATTACCTGCC
>CAZFKF010000046.1:0-12415 GCA_964518805.1 uncultured Planctomycetaceae bacterium
GCATCGAACTCCGCCGGCGATCCGCCCTGGTACAGCAAGTGCCCGTTGAGATGGAGCGTGATCTGGTTGGGGTCGAAGGGAACGCCCGCGTAGCCGGCGGCCGACACGATGCGGCCCCAATTGGGATCTGCGCCGTAGATAGCGGTTTTGACCAACGGGCTGTTGGCAATGGTCCGGCCGATTTGCAGGGCGTCTTCGCGCGACCGGCAACCGCCAACCTCGATCGTGATCAGGTGGCTTGCGCCTTCTCCGTCAGCGGGGATCGCCCGGGCCAACTCGGCCGACACCTCGTTGAGTTGCTGGCCGAAGGCCGCCAGATCGTCACCGGCCAAGGGGCCGCCGCCAGCCTCGCCGCTGGCCAACAGCAGCACCGTGTCGTTGGTGCTCATGTGGCCGTCGACGTTGATGCAATTGAAACTGTCGGCCACGGCGGTTGCCAGGGCGGCCTGCGCCGAGGGGACGTCGAGTACGGCATCGGTCAGGATGACGCCCAACATGGTGGCCAGGTTGGGGCCCATCATCGCCGCCCCTTTCACCATGCCGGTGATCTGGATCTCGCGCCGTTTGAGCGAGAAGGTGCGGCCGGCCAACTTGTGGACCGTGTCGGTAGTCATCATGCCGCGGGCCGCGGAAATGAGGGCTTCCTCGTCGGACCCCAACTGCGCCTTGGCGGACTCGATGCCCCGTGCGATCAACTCCATGGGCATGTAGTGGCCGATCACCCCCGTCGACAGCACGAGGGCCTGTTCCTCTTGGGCGCCGCACGCTTCGGCGGCCATCCGGGCCATTTCGTGTGCATCCCGCAGACCGCGCTCGCCCGTACACGCGTTGGCATTTCCCGAATTGACCACGACGACGCGAGTCCGGTCGTTGGGAGTGCGCGAACGGTCCAACGCCACCGGCGCAGCGTACACGAGATTCTGCGTGTATACGCCCACGGCGACCGAAGGCCCCTCGGAAACGATTAGCGTCAGATCCTGTTTCCGCAGATCCCGCTTCAGACCACAATGCACTCCGGCCAGCAAGAAACCCTTGGGAACGCGAATTGCCATAGCTAGTGATTTCTCCTCGTTATCGGGCACGATGACCAAGACACTTCCTTCCCTCAAGGGTTCGCAATTTCTCCGTAGGATGGGTCTCCGACCCGTCCTCTGACGGACTTACCGTTGCAAGACGGGCCGGTGACCCATCCTACGTTCACAGGGCGGTCGTTTCGGGATAGCCGTACATGAGGTTGAAGTTCTGCACAGCAGCCCCCGAGGCGCCCTTAATCAGATTGTCAATGCAACTAATCGTAATCAGTTTTCCGCGGACCAGGCGGGCCGTTACGTCGCAGAAGTTGGTGTCGGCGCAGTCCTTGGTGCCCGGCAGGTGATCGATGACCCGCACGAAAGGCTCGTCGGCGTAGAAGTCGCGCAATGTCTGGAGTGCCTTTTCTTCCGAGATCTCGCCGACGGGCGTGCTGTAGGTCGTGGTCAGGATGCCGCGGTCCATCGGGGTCAAGTGCGGCGTGAAGATCACCTCGACTTTTGTCTCGGCAACCCGGCCAAGCACCTGGTCGATCTCGGGGGTGTGCCGGTGCCGACCCACGTTGTACGCCGAAATGCTCTCGTTGCATTCCGGGTAATGGGTGGTCAGTTTCGGCGTGCGTCCCGCCCCGGAAACGCCGCTCTTCGAGTCCACCACAATCCCTTTAGGCTCGATCAAACCGGCCTTCAACAGTGGCGCAAGGGCCAAGATCGCTGAGGTTGGGTAGCAGCCGGGATTGGCCACCAGGCGGGCCCCTACGATCTTCTCGCGGAACAGCTCGGGAAGACCGTAGACTACTTTGCCAAGTCGCGACGGGTCCGGATGCTTTTCGCCGTACCAGGCCGAAAACGACTCGGGGCTTTCGAGGCGGTAATCGGCGCTGAAGTCGACAACGCGGCAGTTGGAATCCAGCAACTGGGGGATCACCGACGCGCTTGCCCCGTGCGGCAGGCAACTGAACACGCATTCGGCCCTCGCCGCAACCTCCCCTGGTCCAAGATTCTCCAAACTCAACTCCATCCGCCGATTGAGCGAAGGATGCACCATAGCCACCGGCGGGCTGCCCTCTTGCCGGCTCGTCAGAGCTGTGATTTCCGCATTGGGGTGGCGGAGTAATAGCTTGATTAACTCCAGGGCGGTATAACCGGTTGCCCCAAGAATGGCAATTCGGGTCATTTTTTGAGACTCTCCCAAAGGTGCCCGACCGATCGCGGGCGATTGCGAACCGCCAGGCACCACGCTCGGCGCAGGCCGCAAAGCGAAAGTATACCGGTCCTCCGATCCGGTCGCCAAGGGGGGTAAGCTCGCGCCGAGATGGCGATTCACTCGGCTCGCCCGGGTTCTGTCCGGGGCTGACCGTTCCGCGTACGATCGCAAGTCATCGATCCCTGTTGCCAAGACTCCTGCCTTTGGTGGTTGCATCCAGTCTTTCGGGTGGTTCCTGGAGGCTGTACATTTGCATGGTCGTGCTTCCGCGAATCGATGGATTGTGGTCTTGCGAACTGTATCATGGGTTCTGTGTCGCCATCCAATAGCCGAATGCAGTGAATTCTCTGCGGCCCTCGCACCGCACGGGAGCCTCGATCTTAGCGAGCCACCAAGTTCGCAGCCGACGCGGCTGTTCAGGAAATTTGATTTGCGGACCTTTCATGAACCGTGGACGAACCGATGTTTGAGATTTTCGAGCATACTGCCGACGTTGGGATCCGCGTGCGTGCCCAGACCCTTGAGACGCTGTTCGCCGACTCGGCCCGGGGGCTTTTTTCGATCCTCGTCGCGAACCCCGACGCGGTTCGGCCGCTCCAATCGCTTACAGTCTCGATCGAGGGAGATCGGCACGACGATCTGTTGATCGACTGGCTGGACGAGTTGCTCTACACGTTCGACACCCAACACCTGGTATTTGGGGAGTTCGACGTAGAACAGACTGCGACGGGCCTGAGCGCCGTCGTCCGCGGCGAACCTATCGATCGCAATCGGCATCAGCTCCACATGGAAGTGAAGGCGATCACCTACCACGGCCTCAAGGTCGAGCCCAATGGCGAAGGCTGGCTGGCCGAGGTGATCGTGGATATTTGAATAAGGCAAAGGGCGGAGAAGCGGGTGTGGGCTGCCGGGTGGAGCCCGACCGCCCAACGGCCTAACCGGTGGACTCGTCCACCGCGCCTCCGCCCGAGAAACGCATACAATTCTGTCAGAGTCAACCGCACACCAAGGGTCCCAACCATGGCCAAGCAGGGCTACCACGGTCCGCTTCAGCAGGTCGACGAGTGCTGCTGGCGGATTCCGAAGTCGTACAAGGAGGGGATGCGGGTCGAGGGGCGAATCTTTGCCGACGACCGGCTCGTGGCCCAGGTCCGCGAGGATCAGTCTCCGGAGCAAGTGGCCAACGTGGCCTACCTGCCCGGAATCCAGATGGCCAGCATGGCCATGCCCGACATTCATTGGGGCTACGGGTTCTGCATCGGCGGCGTCTGCGCCACCGATCCTGACGAGGGTGGCGTGATCTCGCCCGGCGGCGTCGGGTACGACATCAATTGCGGCGTGCGGCTCGTGCGCAGCAACCTGCACATCGACGAGGTCCGACCGCGAATCCAGCGGCTGGTCGAGGCCCTGTTTCGCCGTATTCCCGCCGGAGTAGGGACGGGCGGGCCGTATTTGTACGCGGGAAAGGAACTTCAGCAGTTGTTGGGAGATGGCTGCCGCTTCCTCGAAAAGCAGGGTCTGGCCACGGCCAACGACATCGAGCACACCGAAGCCGGCGGCGGTCTCGCCGACGCCCGGCCCGATCTGGTCAGTGCCAAGGCCCTCCAACGCGGCGGCGATCAATGCGGCACGCTCGGCTCTGGGAATCATTTCCTGGAAGTCCAGGTCGTTGACGAGATCTTCGACGAGGAGGCGGCTCGGGTCATGGGGCTGGAGGCGGATAAGGTGTGTGTCATGATTCACTCCGGTTCCCGGGGTCTCGGCTACCAAGTGTGCGACGACGCCCTGCGCGATCTGCGCGGCGTGCCCGCCCGTTACGGAATCCAGATTCCCGACCGGCAGTTGGCCTGCGCCCCGGTCGAGAGCCCTGAGGGGCAAGCCTACCTCGGTGCCATGCGGGCCGCGGCCAATTACGCCTGGGCCAACCGGCAGCTGCTCATGTGGCAGACCCGGGAATGCTTGGCAGAGTTCTTCGGCAGACCATGGGAATCGCTGCAGTTGGGCCTCGTGTACGACGTGGCCCATAACATCGCCAAAATGGAACGCCACACCATCGACGGCAAAGAAAAGACCGTCTGCGTGCATCGCAAGGGAGCCACCCGGGCCTTTCCCGCAGGCCACCCGGAGGTGCCTTCCCAGTACCGTCAGATCGGCCAGCCAGTCATCATCCCCGGCGACATGGGCCGCGCCAGTTGGGTGTTGGTCGGACAACCCGGCAGCATGGAGCGGTCGTTTGGAACATCCTGCCATGGGGCGGGCCGGGTGATGAGTCGCACGGCAGCCATCCAGAACGCCAAGGGACGGCGCATCGACCGAGAACTGGCCGAACAAGGCGTGATCGCCCGGGCCAGGAGTTGGCAGGGGCTCGCCGAAGAACAGCCTGCGGCGTATAAAGACGTCAGTTGGGTGGTCGACGTTGTCCATCGTGCCGGCCTGGCCCGCAAGGTGGCCCGCATGCGGCCGGTCGGCGTGGTGAAGGGGTGAAGTGCCGGGCAAAGGGGCAGGAGGACAACCGATGCCAGGTCACGGCCGGTGGTTGCCATGGCGGCTGGGTCTCGTGATTCCGCTGCTCGTGGCTTTCTGTAGTTGCCACGGGGATGCCCAGAAGGACGCGGCCAAGCAAGTCGCTGCCCCGGGCGCCGCCGCCAGCCCACAGGAGAAGCACGCCGTGAAAATCACACTCACTAGCACCGCATTTCGCGAAGGCGAGCCGATTCCCACGAAGCACACGGGCGAGGGCGACGACGTTTCGCCGCCGTTGGCTTGGTCGGGCGCGCCGGAGACGACCATGCAATTCGCCTTGATCTGCGACGATCCCGACGCGCCGCGCAAGGAACCATGGGTCCACTGGGTAATCTACGGCATCCCAGCCGACGCCAACGGCCTGCCCGAAGGAGTCGAGGCGTCCGTCAATCCAAGGCAGCCGGCCGGGGCCGTACAGGGGAAGAACTCGTGGCCAGACGGAGAGAACACGGGGTATCGAGGGCCGATGCCTCCGCCCGGCAAGCCCCATCGGTACTTCTTCAGACTCTACGCCCTCGACACGGCCCTGGACGCGCCAGCGGGACTCACCAAAGGAGGACTTCTTGCGAAAATCGCCGGTCACGTCGTCGGCGAAGCCCAGTTAATGGGCACCTACCAGCGGAAGTAGTCGGAAAGGCGACGGGCGCATCCGCGGCGACTACCTTCCGTGTGCCTACTGCCTTGGGGCGGGCCAGTTCAGGTGCTTGTGGAGGAACGCGTAGGTCCCCACTCCGTGGATGCAGTGGGGGCCGTTGAAATACTCGATCTCGGTCTTGTCCGCCTGGCCCAGGTTGTTGTAGAGCCAGCGGACCTTGGCGTATTCGTAGGAGACCCAGGAGTCGAGCCCGCAGCCGTCGTGATGGCCGCGCTCGACCATGAACGGGCGCGGGAAGATCAGGTAGGCCATCTCGGCGTAGTTGAACGTGCTGCCCAGGTCGAACTCGAAGATTTCCCACTCGCCGGTGAACATGTAGCTGCCGGGGAATTCGAGGCTCGTGATCTTGCGGACCCAGTCGTTGAAATCGCCCGAACAGATCGAAAGACAGTAGCCCGGCAGCAGGGCCGGCAAGCGCATCGCCGACTTGCCGCCGTAGCTCAGCCCGTAGAAGGCGATCCGCGTTTTGTCTACTTGCGGCAGGTTGCCGAGCCAGTTGAGGATCTGTTCGTGCTGCCGGGCGATGATCGAGAAGAGCGACATGCCCAGCGGGTTGGCCTTGCGCTGTAAGAGCCGGAAGCGGTCGCCCCCGCGATAGAGATTGTACGGGGCGAACGTCACGAACCCCCGTTTGGCCAACTCGGCGGCGAATGCCTTGTAGTACGTGAAGCCCTCGCCGGTGCTCGTGATCACGTCGCGGGGCACGCCCTCCAGCCCGTGCTGGCAAACGACCACGGGCCGCTTTTCGCCCGGCTTGATGTCCTTGGGCAGGCACAGAACGCCCCAGGCGTGCAACTCGCCGAACACGTCGAGGACTACCTCGTAGCCGATCCACTTGGGCTCGTCGTACACCTTGCGGGTCTTCGGGTTTGGCGGCGCGAGCGGATCGTCAAGGGCGCCGATCGCCTCCTTCCAGAACAACTCGCGGTACTTCTTGGCCCCCTCGATGAATGCTTCCGGTCCTTTGCCAAAGACCTTGTTCAAGAAGAACTCGTCTCGCGTGTGATCGCTGTAGCGCTGGAGCCGCTGGAGGTAGTTGGTCAATTCCTCCATTTGACGTTTCTGGAAGAAAGCGGGTTCTGGAAGCTTGTGCGTCGGCGCTGGAATCGACTCCAGGCCCAGCGGACCGGGGGGAATCCCAAGTTCCGCCGCCAAGTTATTGAACGCCTGGATAGAACCCGGGCCGATCAGTCCGTAGTGCAGGGAAGTTGCGCCGGGGCCGAGCGGTGCTGGATCGGTCGCGAGCCGGATTCGATTGGCCAGCGGACCGGTGAGCCTTTTTGCGCGCACGACCTCGTCGGCGACGCTCGTCCGGTCGGGCGTGGCGATCTTTCCCGGTGCTGCACCGCCGGCACGCGAGGGCGGCGTCTCGGGTACGCCATCCACGACTGGGGCCGGGCTGTACTCGATCACCAATCCTCGCGGGGCAATCAGCGATGCGATCTCCGCGTCACCGAACTCCTTGAGCAGGCACCACACGTTGCGGTACATCGGCTCCTGCCAAAGCCGCTGCCGGTTGTTGAAGTGCCCGCTTACGAGACAGGCATTGATCCGCGGGTCGACGGCGGCAGCGTACATGGCGACCAACCCGCCTTCGCCGTAACCTGCCACGGCGAGGGGCTGCTTGTCGGCGGTGCGTTCGAGCCAATCGACCGCCGCCAATACCTTCTGTACCTCCAATCCGACAATGTGGCGGCCGAGTTCGTACGCCTGACGATAGATCCATTCCCGATGCGGCTGGTTCGTCATGCGGATCTGGGGATTGCCGGAGAAGCGGCAGGACCGGTCGATCAGCGACGGAACCAGCACGCGGAACCCCCGCATGACCAACCGCCGAGCGAATTGGGCCTCTTTCGGAACGCCGGGCGTCAGCCCCAGGAGTTGCCCCGGCGTTCGATCGGCGTCGGGAATCGCGATGATGTCGGCCAGCGGCCGCGCCGTTGGCTCCACGAGAATCGCCTCTCCGGTCACCCCGTCGAGCACGGTCCAGCGGACTTGCCAAACCTTGTAGAGATTCGTCTCGGCAACCAGGGCCGGATGGTTCTCATCGCCGTAGCGTTCCATGACCACCGGCACGCGCGGGTCGACCACACCGATAAGCTTCTTGAACCGTTGCCGGTTCGGCTCGACCGACTTCGCGTATGCCTCGGGCGAGGAGAAGTCGCGATGCCAGTATTTCTCGCGCCCGGCGACCGATTCGGCCGTTTTTCGATCGAGAAGCGCGTGGGCCTCGTCCACGATCCGCACGGCGATGTCGTCACTCCAATCCAGCGCCGCGGTGCCCGGCAGCGGCCCAGCCGGCTCCGTGGCTAGGCCCGGAGTGGAACCAAGCAGGACTCCGATCAAGGAAATCAGCGCGCATCGCATGGCAGACTCCTTTGCGGGGCGATTTCGAGACACGGGAGCATTTTATAGCCGGAGAAACGGCGCGGTCTATACGTGCGCGCTTTCCGAGACGCGAAGGCAGTCTGGTCTGTCCATTCTTCTTCCGCGTCTTCCGCGGCCCGTTTATCGACATATAATAGGCAGAGGAGGGAGTAACGACATGCCCAAATCCGTGCAGGGCGTCTATCGCGATGGGAAGATCGAGTTCATCGAGCCGCCACCCGAAGATGGCGCTGGTCCGGTTGTCGTGACGTTTCTCGCTGCCTCGGGCGTGGAACTGGCCGAACGCGGGATCGACGAGAAGCAGGCGGCCGATCTGCGACGGCGGTTGGCGGCATTTGCCGAAGACTGGCAGAGGCCGGAAATGGATGTCTACGATGCCCTATAGTCGTGGCGACGTCGTACTCGTCTTGTTCCCTGATTCGAACTTGCGCACCGCCAAACGCCGGCCGGCGCTGGTCGTGCAGGCCGATGATCTTCGCACGGGCTTGACTCAGTGGATCGTGGCCATGATCACGAGCAATCCGTCCCGCGCCGGACACGCCAGCAGGGTGACCGTACCGCAATTATCTCCGGAGGGACGTCAGATGGGCTTGCGGGTTGATTCCGTCATCATGACCGATAACCTCGCCACGATCCTTGAGAACGAGATCGATCGGGCGATCGGTCGGTGCGGCATCATGGGAGTGGTGGACAGCGCACTTCGTCACACACTGGCCCTCTAGGCCTTTGGATCCGGCAGGGCCGACGGGGCGAAGCGACGCCCGCCGCCTCGGCTTGCTCTCGAACGAGTTGTCTCGATACTCGCTTGGGCGAATATGCGTTCCCGACATGACTGAGAGCTTCGGATTGGCCATTCCCGAACAAACCGGACTAGGCGATAAGGTCGTCATCCATGTGTACTCTGATCCAAGACACGAGTCCATCAACCTGGTAAGAGCGACGTTCGACGCAGAGAAGTATGGCGCAACAAAGTCGGACACAATAGGCGACTTGCCCCGTCCATTCCCAATGATGCTCCATGTAAAGGGCTCCGAGGATCCCGGTTCTTCCCGCTAGAAATCGGGATGCCGCGCGAGACGCGTAGGGCGGCCGTCGAGCGGCCGTCGTTTTCGGCGAAAAGAGAAAGCGGCGACGAGTCGCCGCACTCCAAAGCCACGGCGGCGCCATGTCTAAGAGCCAGCCTGGCCGTTGCCGCTGAGGTAGGCATGGATATCGCGGGCCGCGGCCTTGCCGGCGCCCATGGCGAGGATCACGGTGGCGCTGCCGGTGACGATGTCGCCGCCGGCCCACACGCCGGCGCGGGTCGTGCGGCCCGAGTCGTTGGCCACGATGTAACCCCGGCGGTTCAGTTCCAGGGCCTTGGTCTGCTTGGTCAGCACCGGGTTGGCCCCGGAGCCGATGGCCACGATCGCCAGGTCGGTGTCGAGGACGAACTCGGCGTCCGCCTTGGGCACGGGCCGGCGGCGGCCCGAGGCGTCGGGCTCGCCAAGTTCCATCTCCTGGCAGCGGACCTTTGCGACCATGCCGCGATCGTTGCCCAGGTATTCCAGGGGCGCGCAGAGCAGCTTGAAGATGATGCCTTCCTGCTCGGCGTGATGGATCTCTTCGGCCCTCGCGGGCATTTCGTCACGCGAGCGGCGGTAGAGGATATAGACGTTCTCGGCCCCCAAACGGCGGGCCGTGCGCGCGGCGTCCATGGCCACGTTGCCCCCGCCCACCACGCACACGCTCCGCCCGCGAACCACCGGCGTGCCGTACTCGGGGAAGGCGTAGGCCTTCATCAAGTTCGAGCGGGTGAGATACTCGTTGGCCGAATAGACCCCGCCGAGGTTTTCACCGGGCACGTTCATGAACGTGGGCAGGCCCGCCCCAACGCCGATGAACACCGCTTTGAAGCCTTCTTCGTCCAGCAGTTCGTCGACCCTGATCGACTTGCCGATGACCTGATTCAGTTCGACGGTCACGCCGAGGCGGCGGAGGTAGTCGACCTCGCGTTCGACGATCTCCTTGGGGAGCCGGAATTCGGGGATGCCGTACATGAGCACCCCGCCCGGCTTGTGAAACGCCTCGAAGATCGTCACTTCGTGGCCCAGCAAGATCAGGTCGCCGGCCACAGTCAGCCCGGCGGGGCCGGCGCCCACCACGGCGACCCTTTTGCCCGTCGGCGGAGCCTTTTCCGGCAGACGGATCAGGTTGTGCTCGCGTTCGTAGTCGGCGGCGAAGCGTTCGAGGCGGCCGATAGCCACGGATTCGCCCTTTTTGGCCAGGATGCACCGCTCTTCGCATTGCGTCTCCTGGGGGCAGACCCGGCCGCAAACCGCCGGAAGGCAATTGGTCTGCTTGATCTTTTGGGCCGCCTCGGCGAATTTGCCTTCGGCCACGAGTCCCAGGAATTGCGGAATGGCGACGTTGACCGGGCAGCCCTCAATGCAGAACGGCTTCTTGCACTGCAGGCAGCGCGAGGCTTCCTCCATGGCCTGCAACGGGGTATAGCCCAGCGGCACCTCCTTGAAATTCGCGACCCTCGTGCCCGGATCCTGCTCCGGCATGGGGACGCGGGTCTTGCGACGTTCGGGCTTCTTCTCACTCATGGCGCTCTTTCCACTCCGCGACGTACCGGTCCAGGGAGCACGCCTCTTGATGCGTGTAGATCTTCTGACGCGAAAGCAATTGTTGCCAGTCGACCAGGTGGCCGTCGAACTCCGGGCCGTCGGTACAGGTAAAGCGAGTCTCGCCGCGGAGATCGACGCGGCAGCCGCCGCACATCCCCGTCCCGTCGACCATCACCGTGTTCAAGCTGACCACCGTCTTGACGCCGAACGGCTCGGTGCAGGCGCAACAAGCCTTCATCATCACGGTCGGGCCGATGGCGTAGACGCAGCCGATCGAATGCCCGGCGTCTCGTTCGAGCAACTCTTTGAGCGGCTCGGTAACCAGCGCCTTCCGGCCCGCCGTGCCGTCGTCTGTCGTAATAATGTGCTGGTGGCTCACCGAGCCGAGTTGCTCGGTCCAGAAGAGGAGATTCTTGCTGCGGGCACCCTGGATCGTAACCACGCGACAGCCGTGCTCGAAAAAGGCTCGGGCGATCGGATACACCGGCGCGGTTCCCACGCCTCCGGCGATCATAACCACCGTGTCGTACTTCTCAATCTCCGAGGGGGTTCCCAATGGCCCAATAAGGGCAAACAGGGACTCCCCCTCGGCCAGCGACGAAAGCTGCATAGTGCTGGTGCCAACCACCATGAGGACGAGTTTGATCGTCCCCTGTTGGCGGTCGAAATCGGCAATCGTCAGTGGTACGCGCTCGCTCTGCTCATTGGCCATGACGACGACGAAATGGCCGGGCCGGGCTTTCTTGGCGATGCGTGGGGCCTCGACGAGATACTCGAAGATCTTTGGGGCGACTTCGGACTTTCGCAGGATTTTGCTCATGGCATGCCGCAACTGCTTGGCTCAAAACCATCTAATGTAACACCCCCGGTCCAGGCGTCAATATCGGCAATCCATTGCCGGAACTGCGGCAGTGGGATGGGCGAGACGGAGTGAAAGCCGCCCCGCCTCGGCGCAGGGCGCGGCGGAAGTCGCTTCGCTCGCTCCTCCCTACGGTGTCCGCGTTGGATACCGCGTCGAAAAAAAACCGCGAAATCGGGAAAAGAAGCTGAACGGGCTGGCGAATAGCCTCCCAGGCGATCCAGATTCCATCGATCGCCATTGCCTGGGAGCACCAACCAAACCACCTGTTTTGAGCAAGGGAGATCGGGATCATGATTAAGAAAGCCATCCTAGGGGGGGCCGTGTCGCTGGTGTTGTTGGCCGTGTTTGTGGGCCGGGACGCGTGGAGCTACATGCGAACCTCGCTCGGCTACGTGAAGGACTCGGTCCACGAGAGCGTGCCGGTCAGCATCCAGATCGACCGCGCCCGGCAAATGATCCGCGACCTGGAGCCAGAGGTCCGCAAGAACATGCACCTGATCGCCAAGGAGGAAGTCGAGGTCGAGAAGCTGCAGAAGCAGGTCAAGGACTTGGAAACCCGGCTCGCGAAGGAAGAGGAGGACCTCAAGCGGCTTCACGCCGACGTGAAGTCGGGCAAGACGAGCTTTGAATACGGCGGGCGCAAGTACAACGCCGAGCAGGTCCGTGCCGACATGGCGAGCCGCTTCGACCGGCTGAAAACCGGCCAGGCGACGCTGAAGAGCCTGCGGGAAATCGCCACGGCGCGAGGCAAGGGCCTGGACGCCGCCCGGCAGAAGTTGGAGGGAACGCTCGCCGTACGCCGCCAGTTGAAGGTGGACGTGGAGAACCTGGAGGCCCGGATGCACCTGATCGCCGCGGCCCAGACCACGAGCAACTACTGCTTCGACGATAGCCAGTTGGGCCGCGTCAAGGAGTTGGTCAGCGACCTGCGAACCCGGCTTGAAGTGACCGAACGCATGGTCGGCGCCGAGGCCACCTACCACGACGAAATTCCGGTCCAAGAAACGGTTCCGGCGAACATCGTCGAGCAGCTGGGCGAGTACTTTGCCAAGCCGCAGGCCGCTACGGCCGCCGCAGCCGCACCGAATCCCCAGACCGTGGCCAAGGCGAAGTAGGGCCTCCGGTTGTACGGCACGTCGG
>CAZFKF010000047.1:0-12401 GCA_964518805.1 uncultured Planctomycetaceae bacterium
AGACCAGCCGCGTCCTGCGGTGCGCACCACGCGCGGAGCGGTCCGCACCATGACGCTTGCGCCCGAAACCGGGGCGGCGGTCGCCGAGTTCTGCCGCCGCGAAGGGGTGACGCCGTTCATGGCCTTCCTGGCCGTGCTGGACGTGCTCTTGCACCGCTACAGCGGCCAGGAGGATTTCGCCATCGGCTCGCCCGTGGCCAACCGCACGCGGCCCGAAACCGAGATGCTCATTGGCTACTTCGTCAACGTGCTGGTGTTGCGCGGCGACCTGTCGGGCGGGCCGACGTTCCGCGAACTGTTGCAGCGCACGCGGCAGATGACGCTTTCGGCCTACGAGCACCAGGAAATGACGCTGGACCAGGTGGTCGACGTCGTGAATCCGCCCCGCGACCTGGGACGCCATCCCTTGTTCCAGGTGATGTTCGCCCTTCAGAATTTCGAACTGGCCGCGACCGAACACTTCGGCCTCACGATCGCGCCCTTGGACGACGGGCCGATGTCGCGGTCGTCGTTCTTCGACCTGACGCTGGAGTTATGGCCCGCGGAGGGCACGTATCGGGCGGACTGGTACTTCGCCACGGACCTGTTTTCGCCCGAGACGATCGACCGCATGGCCCAGCAGTACGAGCGGCTCGTGGCGGCTGCCGTCGCCGACCCCGATCGCCCGGTCTCCGAATTGCCGCTTCTTTCAGAAGCCGATCAGCGGCAGATCCTCGCGGATTGGAACGACACGGCGAAACCCTTGGCCCGCGAGCGTTGCATCCACCAGTGCTTCGAGGACCAAGCGGAGAAGACGCCCGAGGCTCGGCCGTGGCCTCGGGCGACGCACGGTGGACTTACCGCGAGTTGAACGAGCGTTCGAACCGGCTGGCGCGCTTGCTGCGAGCCCAGGGCGTGACCGAAGAGACTCGCGTGGCGATTTGCCTGGAACGCTCGCCGGAACTGCTCATGGCGGTGCTAGGCGTGCTCAAGGCCGGCGGGGCCTACGTGCCGCTGGACCCGGCCTACACGCGGGACGCCGAAGAGCGAATGCGCTATGTCCTGCAGGACGCGCAGGTCTCGCTGGTGGTCACGAGCCGCGAGCTGGCCGGATCGATCGACGCAGGCCAAATTCCGCTCGTGGTGCTCGACGGCGATGCGGCGCAAAGCATCTGCGGCCAGGACCCGGGCCGACTGGAGCCTGCGGCCACGCTCGACAACCTAGCGTACGTGCTGTACACGTCGGGATCGACCGGGCGTCCCAAGGGCGTCATGGTCACGCACGGCAACCTTCTGAACGCCTTCGCCGGCTGGAAGGATGCCTACCGGCTGGACACCGACGTGCGCGTGCACCTGCAAATGGCCAGCTTCGGCTTCGACGTCTTCGGGGGCGACCTGGTCCGCGCGCTCGGCAGCGGCGGAACGCTGGTGATCTGCCCCAAGGAAACGCTCCTGGACGCCTAGGCCCTCCTGGACCTGATGCGGCGCGAGCGCGTGGACATCGCGGAGTTTGTGCCGGTCGTACTTCGCAACCTCGTCCAGCACTTGGAAGAGACGCGGCAGTCGCTCGACTTCATGCGGCTGGTGATTGTGGGCTCGGACGCGTGGCACGTGGCCGACCACAACCGAACCCGGCGAGTGCTCGGGCCCAATACGCGGCTGATCAATTCCTACGGACTGACCGAAACGACGATCGACAGCACGTACTTCGAGGGCGACGTGAGCGCGCTGGCAGAAGCCGCCCTGGTGCCCATCGGCCGGGCGTTTCCCAACGTGCGATTGTATATCCTGGACGGCCGGATGCAGCCGGCGCCGATCGGGGTGCCGGGCGAACTGTACATCGGCGGCCTGGGCGTGTCGCGCGGGTACATCGACGCGGCGTTAAACGCCGAGCGTTTCCCCAGCGATCCCTTCGCCGCGCAGCCCGGCGCCCGGATGTGCCGCACCGGCGACCGCGCCCGCTGGCGGACCGACGGCCAGGTGGAGTTCTTGGGCCGGGCCGACAACCAGGTGAAGATTCGCGGGTTCCGCGTGGAGCCGGGCGAGGTGGAGCGGGTGCTCCAGGAGCATCCGCTGCTGGCCCAGGCGGCGGTCGTGGCCCGCGAGCGGACGGCCGGGGACCTGCGCCTAGCGGCCTACGTCGTGGGCAAGGGAGGCGCAGCGCCCGACGCTGCGGAGTTGCGCGCCTACCTCACGCCGCGCGTGCCGGACTACATGGTTCCCTCGGCCTTCGTGGTCATGGACGCGCTTCCGATGACCACGAGCGGCAAGGTGAATCGCCGCGCCCTGCCCGCCCCGGAATGGACCCAAGGGGCGCGCGAACGCGATTTCGTTGCACCGCGGAACCAGACCGAACGGCGTCTTGCCGAGATCTGGGAGGAACTGCTCGACGTCCGCCCGGTGGGAGTGCGCGACACGTTCTTCGATCTGGGCGGCAATTCGCTGCTGGCGATGCGTCTTGTGTCGCGGATCGCCAATTCGGGGAGCTTTGCCCGCGGCGTCTCGATCCGCGACGTGTTCGTCCATCAGACCGTGGCCGAACTGGCCCGGCTGCTGGACCCAACAGACACGGCCGACACGGCGGCCGCCGATGCGCCGGCGTCAGCGTCCGCGATGTCGTTGTTCACGGCGTCGGCGGCACCTTGGACCGCGCCGGGAGTCCGCTTCGCCGAGGTCGAGCGTGAGCCGTTGGAGGAACTGATTCGCGCCGGGCGCCTCGCGCCGGTCGATTCGGCCGCGCTGGCCTACTGGCCGGCTCGATGGCTGGAGAACATTCCACAGCTACCGCTTCTGATCGAGGCGGGCTGGCTGGCCCGGCGTCCCTTGCTGGCCGACGTGAGCCAGACCCCCTGGGGCCGGATCGCGACCATCATGCTGCCGGTGTTCGACTCGGAGTTGTACGCGGACACGAACCGGTTGGTCCGACACGCCGTGGAGGGACTGGAGTTGGCCGGGTCGCTCGGCGCCCGCATGGTGTCGTTGACCGGTCTGATCCCCTCGGCAACCGACAACGGCCGCGCCCTGTTGGCCGCCATGGTCGACCGCGACGACCTGCCGCGTCCGACCACAGGACACGCCACCACCGCGTCGGCGGTCGTGCTTTCCATCCGGCGCGCGTTGGCCGAGGCCGGACGCGACCTCCGCGACGAACGCGTCGCGTACCTCGGCCTGGGATCGATCGGCTACGCCACACTGCGGCTGATGATGGCGTCGCAGCCGCACCCCAGCGAGATCATCCTCAGCGATCTGTTCAGCAAACAGGAAATGCTGGGAACGATCCGGAAGGAACTGATCGCACAATTCGGTTTCACAGGCGAGATCCGGGTGCTGTCCTCGACGGGGCAGGTCCCGGAGGAACTGTACGAGGCCACGACGATCATCGGCGCGACCAACGTGCCGGCCGTGCTCGACGTGGAACGGATCCGGCCCGGCACGATCATCGTCGACGACTCGGCTCCGCACAGTTTCCGGCCCGACGCGGCCATCGAGCGGTTCGAGAAATCGGCCGACATCCTGTTCACCGAAGGCGGGGTCCTGAAATCGCCCGAGCCGATCCGCCAGTCCCGCTACCTTCCTCCGCCGCTCGACTCCCTGCTGTCGCCCGAGGCCGTCCACGCCCTGACGTTCTACCATCCGCTTCAGATCACCGGCTGCGTGTTCTCCGGCCTGTTGTCGTCGCAGTTCGAGGAGATCCGGCCGACCGTCGGTGCGGTCGATGTGGAGAGCCTTTCCCGGAACTTCGCGAAACTCGACGAATTGCGGTTCGAGGGGGCCGACCTTCACTGCGACGGCTACGTCCTGGACCGCGAGCGGATTCGCCGCTTCCAGAGATTCAGGCCCTCGACGGCAATCCGGCCGCGGGCGCTGTCATCGGTCGCAGCCCCGTCCTCGAACCACGGCGGCAATCTGATCGTGCCGCTGCGGACAGCCGGGTCCGCGCCGCCGCTGTTCTGCGTCCATGGACTGGGCGGACACGTCGGTGCTTTTCTTCCCTTGGCGCAGGCATTGGCCGAAGGGCGGCCGGTGTACGGAGTGCAGGCCCAAGGGCTGGAGCCGGGACAGCAGCCGCAGGATACGATCGAAGCCATGGCAGCGACGTACGTGGACGAGATCCGCCGGGAGCAACCGCACGGGCCGTATTGGCTGAGCGGCTGGTCGCTGGGCGGCCTGATCGCCCTGGAAATGGCCCGCCGCCTGGAGGCCGCCGGAGAAGAAGTCGCCCTCCTGGCCATGCTGGATACTCATTTGTCGATTGCCGACTACGAGGCCCTGGGCCTCGTCGGGCAATCGGCCATTCCTTCGCTTGCCCAGCGCCTCGAAATCGCCATGCCCGAGTTGAGCGGTCTGCCTTTGGAGGAGCAATGGAAGCGGATCGCGGAGAAGGCCGACGGGGTGCCGGGGGATGAGGCGGCGGAGATCCGCCGTCTGGCCGCCGTGTGCCTCGCCCAACTGAAGGCCGCGAGCCGTTACGAGCCGGAACCCTACGGCGGCCGCGTCGTGCTGCTGCGGGCGGCGAAGGCGCAGCCCGAGCTGGACCGGCGCTGGCAGATGCTCTGCCCGCACGTCGAAGCGGACACGGTTCCGGGAGATCACTACAGCATGCTTCGTCCGCCCGACGTGATCGCCGTCGCCGAGCGCCTCGGTCGTTGCCTCGACGGAAGGGCGCTTTGCCGAGAGGGCGAAAGACGCGAAACGATAGAAAAGACGGTGCATTGATGAAGCTCATCCTGTTCCTGCTCAAGGCGTCGTGGCGGATCGTGACGATGGCGATCGTCATCGGTGCGGTCAGCGGCGTCGCCAACACCGCGCTATTGTTCCTGATCTTTCCCGCGCTGAGAAAGGGCGCGGGGCCGTCGGCGTGGGTCATCGGGTTCTTCGCCGGGCTCTGTCCCGTGGTGCTTCTCACGCGGATCGGGTCTCAGGCCCTGCTGAGCCGCCTGACGCAGGACACCATTTCGCGACTGCGGTTGGGACTCTGCCGCAAAATCCTCGCGTCTCCACTGCGGCACCTGGAGGAGATCGGCATGCACCGCATGCTTGCCGCCCTCATCAACGACGTGGGAACCGTGACCCACGTCTTGAACACCGTGCCCACAATCGTCGTGAACTTCGTCATCCTCCTCTGCGGCGCGGGCTTCTTGGGCTATCTGAGTCTGAAGATTCTGGCGGGAGCCGCCGTCTTCTGTGCTCTCGGCGTGGCGACCTACTTGTACTTCGCCTCGTTTGCCAAGCGGCACATGCGCGCCGGCGTACTGGCCCAAGAGTCCGTCATTCAGAACGTCCGCGAGTTGATCGATGGGGTCAAGCAACTGAAGATGCACGCCGAGCGGCGGCGCGTGTTTGTCGACGACGTGATGGAGCCGACGGAAGCCGCGATGCGGCGGTTCAAGTTCGTGGCCGACTGCCTCCAGAACGCCGCCATCGTCTGGGGCCGGTTGATGTTCTTCGTGGCCCTCGGCGTCCTGGCCTTCGTCATGCCCTTGTTCCTCGATATCGATCACGACACGCGGACGTGGTGCACGATCACCATCTTGTTCCTCATGGCGCCGCTGGACCAGATCATGGCCTTCCTGCCTGCCATCGGCTGGGCCACCGTGGCCATCGAGAGGATCGAACGGACGGGCCTGATGCTCGACATGGGCAAGGTCGAGCAAACCGCGGCCCCCGCAGTCAGACAGTGGAACCAGATCGAAGTAGCTGGTGTGACCCACTCCTATCGCAAGGAAGGACGTCCCCAAGGCTTCCTGCTCGGACCGATCGACTTCACGCTCCGTCCCGGCGAGATCGTGTTCATTGTCGGAGGCAACGGCAGCGGGAAGACCACGTTGGCCAAGCTGTTTACCGGGCTGTACACGCCGGAGAGTGGCGAGATCCGGCTCGATGGCCAACCCGTTACGGCCGAGAACCGGGAGGGCTACCGGCAATTGTTCTCCGTCGTCTTCGACGACGCAGCCGTCTTCGACAGCCTCTGGGGCCTGGAAAGCGACGATCTGGACCGGCGGGCCCGGGAGTACCTGGACGTCTTGCGATTAAGCCACGTCGTGAAAGTCCAAGACGGCAAGTTCTCAACCACGAAGCTCTCGCGGGGACAACGCAAGCGATTGGCGCTTCTGACAGCCTATATTGAAGACCGCCCAATTTACGTATTCGATGAATGGGCTGCGGACCAAGACCCCACGTTCCGCAAATTGTTTTATTTGCGCATCTTACCTGAATTGAAGGAGCGTGGGAAATCTGTGGTTGCCATCACGCACGACGACCACTATTTCGGGGTTGCCGATTGCCTAATCAAGCTCGATGAGGGAAAAATGAACGGGAGAACCTCTATTTGAAACGATCGTACTGCCGAATCACCAAAGAGTGAGAGGCGTCCTATGAAGAAGAGCTTGCTGTTTATTCTGCTTGTGGTGCCGCTGGGCTGGGTTGGTCTGCACTATTGGCGTTCGGCCTCGGCCGACCGGCCCGAGTTCCGAACGGCAGCCGTCACCCGCGGCGACATCATCCTCCCGGTCGGCGCCACAGGGCAGGTGGAGCCGATGGAAGTGATCGACGTCGGGGCCCAAATCCCGGGGATGGTCAAGATGTTTGGGCCCGACCCCAACCGGCCGGGTAAGACGATCGACTATGATTCCCGGGTTCGCAAGGGCTCTTTGCTGGCGCAGCTCGACGACGCTCCCCACCAGTGCGAACTGACGAAGAGCGAGGCCAACCTCCGGCTTGCGGAAAGCGAGTTGTCGCGCTGCCAGGCCCGCCTCAAGCAGGCCCGAAGTGCATACGCCCGCGCCGAGAGGCTTCGCGACACGAATGCTGAAAGCGACTACGAGAGCGCCGTAGCGGCCTACGATGTTGCCAAGGCCGAGACGGATGTGGCAGGGGCACGATTGGAGCAGGCCAAGGCCGCCAAGAAACTGGCCGAGACCAACCTGGGGTACACCAGGATTTGCTCGCCGGTCGACGGAGTGATCATCGATCGCCGCGTCAATGTGGGCCAGACGGTCGTCGCCGGTTTGAACGCCCCCAGCCTCTTCCTGTTGGCCAAGGATCTCAGCCGGATGCTGGTTTGGGCCGCGGTGAACGAGGCCGACATCGGGAACATCCATCTCGGACAGCCGGCCACGTTCAAGGTCGACGCGTACCGCGATCAGGAGTTCTCGGGCACGGTCTCCCAGATCCGGCTTAACGCCAGCATGGCGCAAAACGTGGTGACGTATGGCGTCGTCGTCGAGGTCGACAACCGCGACGAAAGGCTTCTGCCTTACATGACCGCGAAGCTCAAGTTCGAGGTCGCACGCAGCACCAACGTCCTCCGCGTGCCGAACCAGGCGCTTCGCTGGCAGCCGACCCTGTCCCAGGTGACGCCTGAGTTGCGGCAGAAGTTCCAGGCGGCGGGCAAGGTGACCACTCCAGACGACTCCGACGCGACGGACGACGAGGACCAGCAGAGAATCGATCTCGATGCGACCGCGCTGTGGGTTGTGGGCCCCGACGGATTCGTGCGGCCCATCGAAGTCAAGACGGGACTATCCGACGGCATCAACACGGAGATCAAGGAAGGGAAAATCGAGGCGGATATGCAAGTGGTGATCCGCGCGGTGCGCGAGGCTCAGCCCGACTTTGTCTCCAGTTTCATTTCCCAGGTGGTCCCCTCAGCCAAACGGTAGGCCGTTTCCGCCGGCGCCGAAGCGCGAACCAAGCTGGTGGTGCCGGCGCAGCAGGATCGCTCCCCCGACGCCATGCTGAAGCGTAGCTAGGAACTACCAACCGAATCCTGTGATATGGCCCTGATCGAACTCAAACAGCTCTGCAAGACCTATCACGTAGGCGACGTCGACTTGCCGGTCCTCAAGGGCATATCCCTTTCGATCGAGCAGGGCGAGTTTGTCGCGTTGATGGGAGCGAGCGGTTCGGGGAAGACCACGCTGATGAACCTGCTGGGGTGCCTCGACCAGGCGACCTCGGGATCGTACACGTTCGAAGGCGTGGAAGTCACCGGCCTGTCGCCCGAGCAGTTGTCGTTGTTGCGGGGCAGCCGCATCGGGTTCGTGTTCCAGAGTTTCAACCTGCTTCCCCGGGTCACGGCGCTGGACAACGTGCGCATGCCGGCCGCATACTCGACGCTGCGGAGTTCGGGCAAGCAGGTGCGCGAGCGAAGCGCGGAGTTGCTGACGACCGTGGGGCTGGGAGCGCGCCTGGACCATCCGCCGAACAAGCTCTCGGGCGGCGAGCAGCAGCGCGTCGCCATCGCCCGCTCGCTAGTCAACCAGCCGATCCTGTTGTTGGCCGATGAGCCGACGGGGAACCTCGATTCGCGCACCGGCAAGGAGATTCTGCAGCTCTTCCGCCGCTTGAATACCGAGAAGGGGATCACGCTCCTCTTGGTGACCCACGACGCCGAGGTCGCGCGCTGTGCCGATCGCGTCGTTCGCATCGCCGACGGCCAGATTGTCGAAGTCACCCGCTTGCAGCCGTCGGTTGCGCCGCAGGCCCGGACGCAGGAAACGGAGGCGACGGACGAGAACGGCCGTGGGAGCAAGGGCCAGAGACCAGGCAACGACGGCAGCACGTTCCTCGGCCGGCGGCCGAGGCATCTTGGGCGCGTCGTCGTCGGCGCCACGCGGATCGCCTTGCAGGCATTGCAGCGCAATGTGATGCGCACGATCCTGACCATGTTGGGCGTGATCATCGGCGTGGCCGCCGTCATCGCCATGATGGAGATCAGCAATGGCGCGTCCACGGCGATTCAGATTACCGTCGTCAACCTGGGCGCGAATACGCTGGCGGTTCAGTCCGGGGCTCCGCAGCGGGGAGGAGGAGGATTCGGCGACCGGCTCAATACGCTCACGCCCGAGGACGTGGACGCCATTGCGCAGGAATGCCCTGCCATTACTTGCGCAGCGCCCATCGTCGAGGCGCGGGCACGGTTGATCTACGGCAACCGGAGTTGGAGTCCCGCCTACATCGCCGGCACCACGGACGCGTTCCTTGTCGCCCGCAACTGGACCGAACTGGACCTCGGCCGCGTCTTCAACCAACAGGAGGTCTTCAGCGGCGCCAAGGTCTGCGTGCTTGGGCAAACGGTGGCCCGCGAATTGTTCCGGGGCCGTAACCCGGTGGGCCAGGAGATTCGCGTGAGGAACGTGCCGTTCACGGTCATCGGCGTGCTGAGCGCAAAGGGCGCCGACCTGCTGGGCTCGGACCAGGACGACATCGTTTTGGCGCCTTGGACGACGGCGAAATTCCGGATCAGCGGCGGAGGCGCCGGCGGAGTCCCCGGTCGCGACAATTCGCGGTTCTACCCTGGTTCGACGCGCGCCGAGCGGCTTCCGGGCTCGCCCCACTTCATGCGCAGCGAGACGATCCAGCGGATCCTCGTGAAGGCCCGATCTCCGCAAGACATTCCTCAAGCCATCAGTCAGATCACCCGCTTGCTCCGCGACCGGCACCAGTTGGGCAACAGGCCGTCCGATTTCCAGATTTACGACATGGCCGAAGTCTCCAATGCGTTGAAGAAGGTGATCCGCATGCTCTCCTTCCTGGCCATGGCGGTGGCGGCCGTCTCGCTCACGGTCGGCGGCGTGGGCATTATGAACATCATGCTCGTCTCGGTCACCGAACGTACCCGCGAGATCGGCCTGCGCATGGCCGTAGGCGCCGATGCCCGCGACATCCTCCGCCAGTTCCTCATCGAGGCGATGGTGCTTTGCATGGTGGGCGGATTCATCGGAATCTTTGCGGGACGGGGTAGCTCGGTTTTTGTCGGCTGGCTCGTGGGCTGGCCGACCCGGACGTCGACGTTCGCCGCCGTCATCGCGGTCGTCGTGTCGCTCATCGTGGGGCTCGCCTTCGGCTACTACCCGGCCTGGAAGGCGTCGCGATTGAACCCCATCGACGCCTTGCGGTACGAGTAGTGTGTAGTTGAGTTGAGTTGACGCATGGCGCATTTGGCGGTTCTGAGCTTTGACGAAGTAGGACATCTGTTTCCGATCGGCGCGCTGGGGCGGGAACTGGTGCGCCGCGGCCATCGCGTGACGGTGGTTGGTCCGGCCCGGTCGGCACCGCTGGTCGCGGAATTGGATCTCCCGCTGCACGAACTGACCGTCGATGGCCTGGCCTATCCGAAACCCTGGCTGAAATGGCTGGCTTTCTCTCTGGTTGGCGCCGGCTGGACGGTGTGGCTGCAGACGGAATTCCGGTGGTCGACGGAGATCTTCCTCCGACACGCGCCGCGCGCTCTCCGGGAACTCGATGTCGACGGCGTGCTGGTGGATGAATCGCGCTGCGGCGGGGGTACGGTCGCCGAGCACCTGGGATTGCCGTTTGTGACGGTCTCCACGACGCTCCCTTGGTCCGGAGAACCCACCTTGCCCCCAATATTCACCGGCTGGGACTGCACGGATGGCCGCACGGCGCGCCTGCGCAACCGCATGGCCTACGCGGGCTGGAATTGGTACATGCGCCCCGTGCTCAAGGTGCTCAACCGTTATCGGCGGGATTGGGGACTTCGCCGGTTCACGCAAATCAGCGACACGCATTCGCCCCTGGCGCATCTGGGCCAGTCGTGTGCGGAATTCGATTTCCCGCGCCGCGACCTGCCCGAGACCTTTCACTACGTGGGGGCCCTGTCGGCCGTGCGCGCCGGCGGCAGCCACGCCTTTCCGTGGCAGAAGCTCGATGGCCGGCCGTTGATCTTCGCCTCGCTGGGCACGGTTTCCGACGGCGCGAATCGCCCGGTCTACCCGAAAATCGCCGAGGCCTGCGCCGGACTCGACGCCCAACTCGTGATGACCCTCGGCCGATGGAACGACACGCATTTCGCCACGTGCGAGGAGATGGGAGACCTCCCCGGCAATCCGGTCATGGTGGACTTCGCGCCCCAACTCGAATTGCTGGATCGTGCTGCGCTTTTGATCACCCACGCCGGCATGAACACCACGCTCGAATCGCTCTGCCGGGGCGTGCCCATGGTGGCCATGCCGCGCAGCGGCGATCAGCCCGCCGTGGCCGCGCGGATCGAGCGCGCCGGGGTCGGCTTGCGGGCCCCGTTCCACGGCGGAACCGCGGCCGACGTCCGCCGGATCGTCCAGCAAGTCCTGACGGAAGAACGGTTCCGGCTGCGCGCCAGAGAACTCCAGCAGCGCCTGGCTGCCGCCGGGGGCGTGCGCCGCGCTGCCGATATCGTCGAAGAGGCGGTCTCCACGCGCCGCCCGGTCAAACGCGAGTCATCCGAGACGAGACCGCGCTTCACGGCGGGGCCCCCTCCCGCTTCGACGTCCGCGATGTTGGCGAAGGAACGCTGAATGGCCCATTACGCGATTGTATGCCCGGATGAAGCGGGCCATCTGCTCTCCGTGGGGGCCGTGGGAAAGGAACTGATGCGACGCGGGCACCGCGTCACCGTGATCGGGCGCGCCCTGGCGGCCTCGGTGGTGCAGCAGTTGGACCTTCCCCTACACGAACTCGACGCCAGCGGCGTCCGCTACCCGTTCACGCCGATTTCGTGGGTCGCCTTCGGAAGCGTCGGAGCCCTCTGGCTGGTCGTCATCCGCAACGAACTGCGCCGGTATGCCGAACAAGTCCTCCGCCTCGTGCCGCAGGCATTGCGGGCGCTCGAGGTCGACGGGGTGCTGGTCGATCAGACCGTTCCCGCGGGCGGCACCGCCGCCGAGCACGCGGGCATTCCGTTCGTCACGGTGTGCTCGGCCCTGCTCTGGAACCGCGAGCCGGACATCCCGCCGTCGTTCACGGTCTGGCCCATGGCCCACGACCGCCGCACGCGGCTCCGCAATCAACTCGCGCATGCGGGATTCGATTGGTTCGTGGGGCCGATTCGGAGGAAGATCAACCGCTACCGCGCCGCGTGGAAACTGCCGCCCATCCGGCGGCTCGGCGACTTCGATTCTCCGCTGGCCCAGGTCTCTCAGCTTTGTCCCGGCTTCGATTTTCCGCGGACCCAGCTTCCCGATACGTTCCACTACGTCGGCTCGCTGGCCGTCGAACGCAAGGGGACAGCCGAGAACCCGTTTCCCTGGGAAAAGCTCGACGGACGTCCGCTGATCTTCGCCTCGCTCGGGACCGTTGCCTTCCCGGCCAACCTGGCGAACCTGCCGGTGTACCGCAAGATCGCTGCGGCCTGCGGTGGCCTCGACGCTCAACTCGTGCTCGCCCTGGGACGCTGGGACAAGTCCAGCTTGGACCTGCGGCATAAGTTGGGGCCGCTGCCGGGCAATCCTCTGGTCGTCGAGTTTGCCCCGCAACTTGCCATCCTCGATAGGGCCTCGCTCTTGGTAACGCACGCCGGCGTGAACACCGTGCTGGAGGCAATCAGCCGCGGCGTCCCCATGGTTGCCTTGCCGCGCAGCGCGGATCAGCCCAGCATGGCGGCGCGGATCGAATACTCGGGCGTGGGATTGCGCGCATCTTTC
>CAZFKF010000048.1:0-12369 GCA_964518805.1 uncultured Planctomycetaceae bacterium
CATCGCGCTCACGCAGTGCCCGGCCGGGCGCGTCGCGTCGTCCGAGGCCGGCAGATCGGACTTGGTGTGTACGATTAGAGCCCGGGGATGGGCTGCAAGGATCTCCTGGTTCGTCGCACACCATGGCTGGCCGAGGTCGAAGACCGCCAGCACGAGATCCGCCTCGGCGAGATACCGTCGAGCCGCCTCAACGCCCGCCCGCTCCACCGGATGACTCGCTTGGCGCAATCCGGCCGTGTCGCACAGTTCCACCGGCCAACCTTCGATGGCCGTCAGCGCAGTCACTGCGTCGCGCGTGGTTCCGGCCTGCGGATCGACGATCGCGCGGGCGTAGCCGACGAGCGTATTCACGAGCGTGCTCTTGCCGGCGTTCGGGGGACCGGCCAGGACCACGCGCCACGGTTGCACCAGGTGGAGTCCGACGGGGGCCCGCTCCAGGAGTCTTTCAAGCCGCTGCCGCGCGCCCGTCGCATCGTTGCGATCCAGGCATGCCAGTACCTCGTCCACGGCCCGGTCCAAGGCGCCCTGATATTGATCCAGAAGGATCGCCGCGGTGCGTTCGGTTCGCGCCTCGGCCAGGGCGATCGCGGCGGCGCGGATCGGACTCCGCGACCCCATGGCAGCCCACTCTTGCCAGGCGAGCGGATGGCATCCTTGCTCGATCAAGGCCCGCTCGATCAGGGCCACGGCAGCCAAGCCACCATGGCAGTGCAACTCGACCGACCGTTCCGACCGCACGCGCACCACCACCTCTTCGCCCGGCTGCGGGCCGAAATGCCCAAAGGCAAGCCGATCGGAAGCCAGAGCGGCCAACGCCCGGCCGCCTGGGGAGCGGAACCGTGTCTGCACGGCCGCCCGGGCACCCGGCCCTTCGACGAGCAGCGTGGCAATCGCCCCTCGCCCCGGAGGCGTCAGGCGCACAAGAATCGGCGAGGAATGCTCCGACATGTGGTTCGTAGCTTGGCCCTCGAGAGCCGAGCAGGTGGGATGACATGGGACGAGAGCCCGCTTAGCTCTGGAGAGCCAAGCTACGGCGAACGGTCGCAACGTGCCGTATTGTATGCGACGCCGCCCGCCCGGATCAACGGGATGTCGCAGGCAAAGCCGCCACGTCAACCAGCCGGGCGCCGTCGAGCAGCTTGACGCAGACCGGCGTTGCCGATCCGGCGGGGAGATCGGTGAGCTTGAACGGAATCGGGCCCGCCTGTACCGGGCGAGTCACAAGCGGTTGGCCTTGACGATCGCACACGGCGACTTGCCGCGCCGTTCCCGCTTCCGCGGCAGAGACTTCCAGGATCTCGCCGGCACGCTTCACGCCCAAACGCCTGGGGAGCCGGAGGAGGCTGACCGTCTCATCGCGCGCAAGGAAGCACCGTACCACGGCCGAATCGCCTTCGCGCGTCACGTCGGCCTCCTGGCCTTGCAGCAAGTCGAAGAGTCGTTCGTTCGGGCGCAGTTCGATGCGTAGCACGGGTCCGGCGAAGGTGTGGCCCGTGCCGTTGTAGAGCATCAGCGCGGTCTTCTCGCCGGCGGCGAAACGGTTGACGTACACCTGGCGGGCCATGGTGGGCACGAGCGCCTGGCAATCGCGGCTGGCGAACACCTCGGCGTTTTCACGCAGCACGGTGTCCATGGGCAGCGGGTACATGCTTCCGAAGGAGGCCACCGCGTTCCAGAACCGCCGCTGGTGCCCGGGGTCGAAACGCAGGCCGCCGTAGACCAGTTCGTAGGCCTTGCACTCGGGGAAGTAGAACCGCTGGAGGTTGCACTCCACGGGCCGCAGCGACGTGGCTTGCACGCTGAGATCGTAGGTGATGCAGCCATCGATGAACTGCATGAGAAAGTCGTAGCCCGGGTGTTCCGTCGTGAGGACCGATCCGGGCCGGGCTGCATCCATGGCCTGGCGAACGAGCTTGGTGGTCTCGGCCACGCCCCGCTGCCATTCGGTGATGCCGGGCTCGGCGTAGGTGTGCTCGTGCAGGGTGCTGCAGCAGGCCGAGCCGGCGTGGCCGTACTCGTCCAGCCGGATGCCGTCGGCGCCGGTTTCGCGGATCACACGGGCCATGGCCTCGGCCACCCAGCGGCGATACTCGGCCACGTCGTGGCACATGCGCCAGGCGTCGTAGTCCTCGCGGTGTTTGCCGTCGGGCTGGACCACGCCCCAGAGCTTGCCCCACTTCTGCCCGCACTTCGAGTTGTGATCGACGCGGAACGGATCGGTGTAGAGCGTGACGAAGACGCCTCGCTTCTGGTACTCGCGGATCGCATCGCGAAATGCCGCCAGCCCGCCGAACCGTGCGTTGTAGCCGTCGTAGTCCCCGGGGTTATTGCCGAACATCATCTTGCCGGTGACCGGGTCCTTGACGAAGTACGCGGCCCATTCACGCTGCTTGCCTTCACCGAGCTTCTGGGCGAACTGATCGATCGGCACCCCCTTGGGTCCCAGGGCGGACCAATCCCACCACGACATCAGCTCGTAGCAGTCGCCTCGGGGCTGGATGAAGTCGGTGCGGTACTTGCCGTCGCGGAAGAGGCAGTCGTTGGCCCAGCCCACGGCAATCATGTTCAGGATCGGCCCGAGCCGCGAAGGATACGGCCGGAACTGCCAGGCTTGGTGGCACCAATCGGCGTAGGCTTGCATGGCCTGGCGCCAATCGCCGGCATGGACCAGAAGGCGGGCGTCCTTGGGCGTGAAGCTCTCGCCCGGCTTGCGCGTGCGACGGAGATACTCATAGGCAAGGCCGATCCCGGGCACGGCTCCCAGCGAACTCGTCCAGCGGTACTCGTCGGCGCAGGGGGTGTTGGCCGCGTCGCCGTTCATCTCCGGCCGTCCCGGCACGTGTTTGCGCAGGGCGAGCACCTTGTGGCGGCCGTCCTGATCGCAACACCACACGGCCAGCCCGCCTCCGCGCGCGGGACCGTACAGATCCATCACCTGGTAGATCGCCTCGTGATCGCCGTAGCCGCGGCGGATCACGGCCGGGGCGTCCGAGAAGATGCCGCCTCCCCAAGGAAAGAAGTAATGGTCATCTTCCGGCCGGTCGGAGATCGCCAGGCCTTCGAGGTGCGGAAAAGCCGCCTTGAAATCCAGCGGCTTCGCGCCGCGGTTCGTGAGCACCAGGCCCATGTGCAGATCGTCGTCGGCCCACACCGTGAGCGTGGCCTCCACGCCGATTGACGCAGAGGCGAGCGATGCTGCGAAACCACTTCGCTGCGGAATCGGCGCAACGGAATTCAGCACGAAATCACGCGTTCCGGCAAATCGCTTCTTGCCCGTTTCGACGAGGAAGAGCGCCGCGGCATCGCCCTGGCGGACCATTTCCGCCGCGGCGACTTCGTTGTAGAGCGACACGAGCCTCAGTCTTCGGCCGGCGGTGCTGAATCGGGCTCGCAAACGGCCTGTTGCAAGCTCGATCGCGTCGTTCTCGATTCGGCACGCGGCGGGGCGATCCTTCGCGGCTCCCTTGGGCGATTGGATCAGCGGGGCCATGTCGATCTTGGGCGTCAGTGGCCGGTAGCCGAGCGACCCGGACAGCGTCACCGCCCGCAACGCGAGCCCCTTGGAGAACTCGATTCCGGACGGAACGAGCTTCTCCGACGGCGGCACCGTGACCCGGTGTTTCGGCCCGCGGGCCTTGACCGCCGGCCGGACCGTTTTGCCGTCCTTGTCGAGCCACGAGAACTCGAAATCCTTGGCCTCGGTCGACTCGAAGGCGATTTCCAGCGGCGCCAGGCGATAGAGCCGGGCCAGGTCCCACTCGACCCTCGCCGTGGGGCCTTCGGCGCCGGCGTATTGCAGGATGCCGGCCGGGTCGATGGTCTTGGCTTCTGCCGGGCGCCAGACGGCCTCGAACCGCCGCTCGCCACTCAGTAGGTACAGCCGCACCATGTATTCGCCCTTGGCCCCGATGGAATTGACGGCCTCGTAGTTCCACGGGCCGGAGGAACCGAAGCGGACCGCGCTCTTGCCGCCGGGCACCGTGTCGTCGATGCCGAGATAGACGTAGTCGTCAGGCGCTTTGCCCGACGGCGGAGCGATGCGAAAGACGATCTCGTTCCGTCCGCGGATCAACTCCTCTTTGGGAATCTCGAAGTCGTGCCAGTGCATCCACTGCTCGATCGGTTCGGCTTCCACGGCCGCCGGCAGGCCCGAGTTGGTCGCCATGCGATGGACCTTGCCGTTGACGACGATTTCGAGGAATTCGTCCAGGCCGTTGGTCTGCTTGGCGTCGTGCCACGAGTAGTCGCGCACGCAGAAGAAGGCCGAAAGGCGGCACCGCGTGACCTGGCGCCATTGGGCGTCGGGCACGCCGCCAAGGTCGAGCACCTTGAGGGCTTGGTAGTCGGGTCCTCGCTGATGGGTCATGCCCATCGACGGTCCGCCCCATACCCCGGCGTCATCGCGAGCCATCCAGACGCCGTCGAGAACGCGTTCGACCTTGGATGGCTCCGCGCCCGCGACGCGTTCCGCCGACGCGGTCAAGCCAATCACGCCAAACACGGCCACCAGGTACGGTTTCATCGGAGGTGTCCTTTCAGTCGCAGCGTCAAGCCGATGGTCTGGCCCGAGGTCAACGACAGTCGCGGCGCGTTCCAGGACCACGATCATGTTGACGTAAGCATGACCGAACGACTATCTTGGGTCAACCTCCGAAGACCGTTGGTGGTCCGCCGGATGGGAGGAACCCAATCATGTCGATGGGGTCGGTTTGTTGTGCTCGGCGCCTGCTGTCCGATGGTGACGCCGGACTGTCCACGAGACGGGGGAATCAGCCGATGAAGAAGTGGCGATGGCGATTCGAAGGAATCTTGATCTTGCTGGCGGTTGGCGCCGGCGTTGCAGGTGCGGCGGAGTCACCGTCCGGCGGCAGCGCGAACTACGGTCGGCCCTTCGAGCCGCCGACGCGCGCGGCACTGATCGTCTTGCCGCCCGGCGCCGTGGAGCCTGCGGGCTGGCTCCGCGATTGGTGCCTGACGGCTCGCGGCGGATACACCGGACACATGGACGACGTCGACGAGGAATTCCGCCGGGCGTGGGCCGCGGATCACAAGATGACCGGCCAGCGCCTGGATTGGCCCAACGGGGCGTGGCCCTATGAAGGCGGCGGATACTGGTTCGACGGCCTGGCCCGGCTGGGCTATGTGCTCCGCGACGACGACCTGGTACAGCAGGCCAAGCGGCGTTTCGACGTCGTGGTCAACCACATGACTCCCAACAGCATTCTTTTCCTATGGTGGCTCGACAAGAACCGCCCCGACGACGTGAAAGGGAGCACGGTCAGCGATGGCTGGCCGCGTTGGGCTTGCGGGCTGCTGGGCCGGGCCCTGGCCGGGTACTACGCCGCGTCCAAAGACGCCGGCGTTCTGCGCGCGCTGGAGACGGCCTACAGCGGCGATCGCGACTGGCTGCGTACGGGCTGGGGAATGTCGAACGCCTGGCCGGCGTTGGAGGCCTACACCTGGACGGGAAATCGAGAGATCGCCGCCGGACTGACCTCGCTGTTCGCCGGAGACGGCGGCAAGGACCCGGGCGGGACATCCTGGAATCGTTACCGCCGGATGCCCAACCTCCAGCCGGGCGCCGAGACCAACGATCACGTCGTGCATTTCCTCGAAAGCACGGCGCCGTGGGCCCTGGGCTACCTATGGACCGGCAACCGCGGGCTCCTGGACGCCACCCTGGCGTGGCACGACCTCGTCGAGCGCGACGCCATGCAGCCCCACGGCGTGATCGTGGCCGACGAATTCTACGGCCCCACCGGGGCCTTCCGCGGAACCGAGACCTGCGACGTGGCCGCCTATCTTTGGAGCCAGATCCTGCTCTTGCGCGTCAGCGGCCAGGGACGCATGGCCGATCGCGCCGAGCGGGCGTTCTTCAACGCCGGGCCTGCGGCCGTGGCCCGCGATTTCAAGACCCACGTCTATTTCCAAAGCCCCAATCGCTTTGCCGACGGCTCGCCGCCTTGTCCGCACGGGCCGGGCGCGTCGGGCTGTTCGTACAAGGCGACGCATTTCCCGCTCTGCTGCACGGCCGCGCTGAACCGCATCGTGCCGAACTACGTGATGCACATGTGGATGGCCACCTACGACAACGGCCTGGCCGCCACGCATTACGGCCCCTGCAAGGTCTCGGCGCTGGCGTCCAATCGCGTGCCGGTCGAGATCGTCTGCCGGACCGATTACCCGTTCAATGACGTGATCGAGATGTCCGTGAAGCCTTCCCGCGAGGCCGAGTTTCCGATTTCCTTCCGCATGCCCGGCTGGTGCGAGAAACCGGAGTTGAGCGTGAACGGATCGGCCATCGCGACGGCGCAGAGTGCAAACGGCTTCGTGCGCGTCCAGCGGCTCTGGAAGCCGGACGACGTGGTTCGGCTGCGGTTCCCGATGTCGGTGCAGGTGAAGACGGGACGCGACCGCAATGCCGAGGATGCGCCCTACGCCTCGGTCAGTTATGGCCCGCTGTTGTTCGCCTTGCCGATTCGGGACACCACCAACGCCAACACGCCCGACTTGGCGGCCAAGTGGAAATACGCCCTGGATGTGCGCGGCGGGAAAGCGGCGAGCGTCGTCAGCGTCGAGCGTCATCCGATGCCGGCCCGATGGAATTGGCCGCTGGAGTCCCCCTTGACGTTGCGGGCCGACGCCGTGGCCATCGATTGGAACCCGGATCCCAAGGCGCCCCGCCTGCCGCCCAAGCCGCTGGCCTCAAGCGGGCAGCCCGAGAGCGTCGCGCTGATCCCGTACGGCTGCACGAAGTTCCGGGTCTCGATGTTCCCGGTCACCGAGCGGGCCTGGAAGGGCTCGGAGGGCCAAGGGGGCAACTAGGCGTGTACGATTCTAGAAGGACGCGGAACGTTCTGACGGGGCTTGGCGCGCAAGACCGACAACCCTCCGGAGTAGCGTGCCGTCACGCAGCCCCAGACGCGGGGCGGCATGATAGCGACGCAACATGCCGACGCTTCGCGACGGCATGCCACACGGACGCTTGCGGTGCTCGCAGAGCATCCCACCTATTCCCGATCTTGATCCTCGTGGTCGCGTTGCCGGCGCAGGCCGGCAACTGGCCGCAGTGGCGAGGGCCGTTCTTCAATGGCTCGACCGACGAGGCGCCGCTACCCGCGACGTGGAGCAAGACGGAAAACGTGGCCTGGGTCGCCGCCTTGCCGGGGGCGGCGGCAGCGACGCCCATCGTGTGGGACGACCGCGTGTTCTTGTCGGGCGTGGATCAGGCTAAAGACTCGCTTCAGGCCATGGCGCTGGACCGCCGCAGCGGACGCCTGTTGTGGAGCCGCGACGTGGCCCGCGGAAACCGTCGTGACGAGCGCAGCAACTATGCGAGCGGCTCGCCGGCCACCGACGGCACGCACGTCGTGTTCCTTTACGGCAACGGCGACCTGGTCTGCTACGGCCTCTATGGCACGCTTCGCTGGCGGCGAAACCTGGAAACCGAACTGGGCCCGTTTGCCTTCTATTGGACGTTCGGCGGCAGTCCGCTGCTCTACGGCGGCACGCTCTACATCCAGATCTTGCAGCGCGACGTTCCGGTCGCCGGACGCGGCCGGAAGGACCGTCAGAACCTGTCGTTCCTGCTGGCCGTCGATCCGGCCACGGGCGTAACGCGGTGGCAGCACCTACGGCCCAGCCAGGCCATGGGCGAATCGCGCGAGTCGCACACCACGCCGATCCCCATGTTTTACCAGGGCCGGGCGCAATTGCTCGTCGCCGGCGGCGACGCCCTCAGCGGACACGATCCGGCCACCGGCCGGGAACTCTGGCGCTGGGACGCATGGAACCCGCGCTTCAACCAAAGCTGGCCGCTGATCGCGTCGCCGGTGGCCGCCGACGGCGTGGCGCTGGTCTGTGTGCCCAAGGGCCAACCGGTCTATGCCGTCCGGGTCGACGGGAGCGGCACGCTCGACGATCGGGCGGTGGCCTGGTCCAGCCAGCAACAGCGTCAGGTCACCTCCGAGGTCCCCACCCCGGCCTATTACGATGGCGACTTCTTCGTGCTGAGCGACTCGCGCCGCTCGTTGACCCGCATTGCGTCCCGCACTGGCCAGGTGAAATGGAGCATTCCCACACCCGGTGCAGCCAAGTATGAAGCGTCGCCCTTGGCGGCAGACGGGAAGATCTACCTGATGGACATCGACGGGCATGTCGCCGTGGTCGACGCAGCCACGGGTCAGGTTTTCCGACGCATCTCGATGGACGAACCGGCCAACGGCGAGATGGTCCGCTCGTCGATCATCGCCGCGTACGGTCAACTGTTCATCCGCACCACGCGACGATTGTACTGCATCGGTGTGCCCGCCCCAAAGTAGCAGGAGCACGAAGCGCGCGCTACGTCGGCGTTGGCGCCGCGGCGAAGAGTCGCTCCAGTTGTCGAAGGGCGGACGCCACGAGCCGCTCGGCAGAACCCGCTTGAACGAGCGTGCTGCCGACGGTGGTCTCGTAGCCGCCCTGGGCGAACGCTTCGCGCGTGGGCACGTAACCGATAGCGTCGTTGGCCAACTCGGCGACCAGCGTGTGCCGGGCCGGCGATCGCCGCTTGATTTCCAGCCCGGACTCGCAGAAGATCTCGCCCGGCAGACCCACCAGCGAAACATCCCCCAAGCGAATCGCCATCACCTCGGCCGCCAAGGGTGCGTCCTGCTCGCGGTGTATGCGCACGCGGAGATCGGCGAAGTATGCCTCGGGCAAGCCGTCGACCTGGCCTCGCAGCGGATGGCCCCGAACCTGCTGGAGAACGGCCTCGCAGCGGCGAAATTCTTCGGGCGAGATCGCAATCCGGTCGAGCCCGACCTGCGCGCTGGAGACGGCGATCCGATCGGTGGAAACCGGCTGCCGGGCGCCAATCGCTTCGTGGGCCGCAACGGCCAGCATGTAACCGATGCGCTGGGCCATCTTGTAGCCCCGCCCTTGAAGCGGGTCGCGGTAGTCGACGTGGTTGACGTTCCCGCAGCAGCCGTTCAGAAACAGGCTGGTGAACTCGCGGCCCAGCGTTCGCCCCAGGGCCTCGGCCAGAAAGCCCGGATAGTCCGCGCTGTAGAGCCAGTTGTCGCCGGCCAGCACGGCGGGATGGAGACCGAAGTTGACCAGCGCCGCGTGAGGCCGTCCCCCGCGTTCGATCACCAGGCAGGAGACCTGCGGATCGGTCACTCCCCAGGCGCCGTCGATCTGCTCCGGATCGAAGCCCGGCTGGAGCGCCTCCCAATTCATCTGCGTCGATCCGTCGCGCCGCCGCAAACGCCGATTGAACGACAATCGCGTTTCGCAGGCGCAGCCCATCGAAAGCACGGCGTCGGCAAGGTCACGTTCGGCCAAGGCGACGGCCTTAGCCGCCTTGACGAGCATGGCGTCGATTTCGGCCACGTGCGGCGACAGATCGATCCCGAAACTGTAGCGATCGTTCGGCGCAGGGGCGCTGTGCGTGTGGACGGCATGAACCAGCAGGTGGGCCGATGGCACGCTGCACTCGCGGAGCACGGCATCGCGAATCCGAGCGACGTTCGCCCGATCGAGCATGCACACGTCCAGCGCCAGAACCGCGGCCCGGGCGCCGGACGAATCCTCGAAGACGACCGCCTTGGCCCGAAGCGGATCGTGAACGCCGCGGGCCGCGTAGTCGTCCCGGAAGTTGCCCATCAACGGCAGCCCGGCGGGCGGCGTGATATCGACGGTCGCGCAACCAACGCGCATGGCCTTGACTGCCTGGGTTCAGGAATCGCACTGCGGTTGTGTGGCATGCCGTCACGCAGCGCAGCGGCGGGTCGGCACGGAAGGCTCTGCGACACGTTCCATGCTCATCCGATGCCTTGCATCGTGAGAGCATGCCGCACGAGTTTTTCAACGCTCCTCACGTCCTCTTGGCCTTCGTCTGTCGCCTTGGCACGCCGTCGGGGCCGAACGGCTCGACCGGCTGCGGATTCGGCGTGGGCATCTGGGCACCGACCTCCTTGCGCCAGTCGCGAAGCAGTTTGAGCATCGATTGCGCCGCGTCAGGCCTGGCCGCGGCCGAGTCGTTCATTTCGCCCATGTCCCGCTTCAGGTCGTATTGCTCGACGCGTTCGTCCTCGAACGATTCCAGCAACTTGTTCTCGCCCACGCGCACTGCACCGCCGGGACGTCCTCCCTGGTTGCTATAGTGCGGATAGTGCCAGAACAACGGACGCGCGGCGATCGCACCTTTGCCTTCCAGAAGCGGAGCGAGGCTCACGCCGTCGACATGCTGCTGGGCGGGCATGGGCAGGCCGGCCAGGGCCAGCAGCGTGGGATAGTAGTCGATGCTGATCACCGGCACGTCGCACGCGCTGCCCGCCGGCACATGGCCGGGCCAGCGCACGATCGCCGGCACGCGCAGGCCGCCTTCGTAGTTCCAGCCCTTTCCGCCGCGGAGCGGGAGGTTGCACGTCGGCGAGCCTTCGGCCGTGCACAGTCCGCCGTTGTCGGAGGTGAAGACGACGATGGTCCGCTCGCTAAGCCCGAGCGCATCGAGCTTCTTCAGAACACGGTCAACGGCCTCGTCCATCTCCTGCACCATTCCGGCATACACCGGATGGTCCTGGACGGCCCGGGCCATGTGGTCATGGATCGGCGCCTGGCGAGGGCCCGTTGCCGGCGGCAGGGCGGCGGCCTTGGCCTGGTATTTCTTCAAGAGTTCCGGCCGGGTCCTGAGCGGAACGTGGACCGAGTGCAATGCCAGGTACAAGAAGAACGGCCTCGCGCCCGATGCCTCGACGAACTGCGCTGCCTGCGTGGAAAGCAAGGTGGAAAAGTGGGGATCGTCGGCCGGGCCCTGGCCTGGAGCGCATCGCTGGCCGAGGACCACCTCGAAACCATGGTCGGACGGCAGCGAGCCCCGGCCGCCCAAGTGCCATTTTCCCGCGATTGCGGTGCGATACCCGTGCTGCCGGAGGGCCTTGGCGATCGTGATCTCGTCGGTCGGAAGATCCTGGCGATATTCCGGAGGCAGCAGCTTGCCGCGCCGATCGCCGCCGAAGAAGTTCGTCGTGTGCAGCCGGGCCGGATACTTCCCGGTCATGATGCTGGCCCGCGTCGGCGAGCAGACGTTCGCCGACGCATAAGCCTGGGTCATCCGCATCCCCTGGGAGGCGAGCCGGTCGATGGCCGGCGTCTCATAGAACGTGCTCCCGCAACAGCCCAAATCGCGCCAGCCCAGATCGTCGGCAAGGATGAACACGATGTTCGGCACGCTGCGCGATTGCTGAGAAGATGCGCTCTCGGAGGAGAAGACGCATACCGCGCCAAGCATGATCGCAAACGCCAGTGCCACGGTCCTGGGCGAGACCCGGCCGGCAGGACTCAGGCGATGCCGAACCTTCCAACGTGAGCCGCGGAGCATGGCGAACCTCCCCTTCAAGTACCGTTGGCATGCGATGCGGTCTCAGTATCGGTCCAGCGCACCAGCCCGTCAACTCGGCCACCGATACAGCACCAGTCAGTGGGTTCAATCGACCCACCCGGAAGCACCACAACACCCCCCATTTGCCACGGGTGGTTATGCCCATTTTTCTGATTATGCGGGTTGTTGCGACTGAACCGTCCGTAAATTATGCTATCTGCGCCCATTCCATTGTCCGGGTTCAATTCCATCGGCCGGCGAATAAAGAGGCGGTCACCAGTCCTGAATGGCCACGAAGAGGTGCGCTCATGTCCAAGCGTCTTCGCTTTACGAAGTGGGTTGCGGCGTTTCAGCGTGGCACGAGGCGACACGAGGCCCATTCCGGGCTGGCGGTCCATCACCGGCGACTCGCGTGCGAGGGGCTGGAGGATCGGCGTCTGCTCTCGCTTGGCGGCGAGTTGGCCGGCGTCTCGACGGTCCAGCCGAAGTCGCTGACCGACCTGCCCGTGGCGGCACAGTACGCCGTTTCGTCGGCCATCGGACAGGATCAGGCTGCGTATCACGCGGCGGCCGGAGCAGCGGGCCTGACCTTGGCCAATCCGGCCAACAACTTTAGCGCCGAAGTCCGTTCGGGGATGTTGCAGGTCGCGGCTGGCTCCGACACCTGGAGCCTGGCCCTCCATGCGTTCGGCTACGGTGATGTGCTCGAGACCGTGGCGACGCCGCAGGTTTCGTCCGCCGGCAACCGCGTGGACTGCGACTACGGGGCAATCGACGAGTGGTTCATCAACGGCCCGGGTGGGTTGCAGCAAGGGTTTGTCATCGATCCGTCTGCGCAGCCGGACGCGGTCGACACTGGCGCCACGCTGACCGTGGCGTTAGACATTGGGGGCGATTTGAGGGCCACGGTGAATGCAGCCGGCGATGGCCTCGAGCTGGCCCGGCCCGACGGGTCCGCGGCCCTCTCGTATGCGGGTTTGACGGCCTACGATTCGACGGGCCGCACG
>CAZFKF010000049.1:0-12358 GCA_964518805.1 uncultured Planctomycetaceae bacterium
GCGCTTTCCGACCTGGATCCGAACGGCGCTGAAGACCCCGCCGCCCTGGCGGCCCTCTTGCCCGAGGTGGCGCAGGCCGCGGTCCTCGTGTGGAACACCCCATCGAGCGAGCCGCAGCTTGTGGCGTATCTGGCACTCTCGGAGACCGCCAGCGACGCGGAGCGACCGTCCGTCGCGACGGCCGACGCAAAGCCTTCGGCCGCGGCCGGAAGCGAGAAGCTGTGGATGCAGAACGGGCTGGCCTCGCGCCTGCGCACCCATCTGCGGCAGCGTCTGCCCGAACACATGATTCCCTCCCGGTTCGCGGTCCTCGATGCCCTGCCGCGAACCGTCCAAGGAAAGATAGACCGGCAGCGTCTGCCCGAACCGCCCAGTCGCAAGTCCGCGGCTGAGGGCCGCCGCGGACCGCGCGATGAACTGGAAGCCCTCGTGGCCAGCGTGTGGCAGGAGGTGTTGGGCATACGCGACGTCGGGTGCGACGACGATTTCTTCGCCCTCGGAGGACACTCGCTCCTGGCGGTGCGGGTCATGGCCGAGATCGAGGCCCGCACGGGTCGGCGACTGCCGCTCTCGGCGTTGTTCCAGGAGGCAACCGTCGCCCACCTGGCCGACTTGCTCCGCGATCCGGACGCATGCCGGGCAGAGAACGCCATCGTCCCGCTGTGTACGTCGGGAAGCGGGCGGCCGTTCTTCTGCATTCACCCGGCCGGCGGGACGGTGTTCTGCTACCGGGCCCTGGCCGAACGTCTTGGCGGCGACCGGCCGTTCTACGGCCTTCAGGCCCTGGGCGTTGACGGCGCCAGCGCGCCCCACACAACCATCGAGGCCATGGTTGCGCACTACATCGCCGCGATCCGCAGCGTGCAGCCTCGCGGGCCATACTTGATCGGGGGCTGGTCGCTGGGGGGCAATCTGGCCTACGAGACCGCGCGGCAGCTCTCGCTGCAAGGCGAAGTGATCGACCTGCTCGCCCTTTTCGACGCCGGCGCGCTGTACGCCGATCGCGGCCCCACCGAAGCCGACTTCCTGCCGATGATCATGGCCCTCTTCCCGAACGAGTCCAACCTGCCATTGGACGAACTGAGCCGCCTGGCTCCGCACGAGCAGCTACAGTTCTTCTTGCAGCGGGCGGCCCAGGCCGAAGTCGTGGCCGACGACGCCGACTTCCGCGCGGGACGCCACGTGTTCGAGGTCTTCAAGACGAGCATGGAGGCGATCCTCGAATACCGCCAGAAGCCCTACGCCGGCAAGATCACGCTGTTCGCGGCCGAACACCGCGAAGACTGGTTCGGCAGCCACGCCGACCCGCAACTGGGCTGGGGCCCCTGGGCCCAAGGCGGCGTCGAAACGCATCGGGTCCCCGGCAGCCACCTCCAGATGGTCCTGGAGCCCAACGTCGCCACGCTGGCCGACAAGCTTCGCGCATGCCTGCGCTGCGCAGACGCGTTGGCCCGAAGGTAGAGCCGTGCACGCGGACGCGATTGTCCGCGGTGGAACCGCGGAGACTGCCTGGCTGCGCCTCTTGCCACGTCGGATCGCGTGATCCGCGGTATGCGTTCGTCGTTCGTCGGGCGGCTTGCTCGGCAGCGCGAGCCGGGCTAGGATGTCCCATGCCAATGCTGGCGGTTTGGCTTCTCTGTCGCTGACATGAGGGTACGAGGGAGCGCATGGGACACCGAGGATCTGTCGCGTTTCGGTGTGGTAGAAAGGGTGTGCTCGCCTTGCTGCTCGTGGCGGCCTGCCCGGGCGGTGCGGTGCGTCACGCATTGGCAGCGCCGGGCACACCGCCGGACGACGTTGCCGAAGACTGGCGGCGCCAGGATGGCGTTCTCAAAGGAGGCTCGTACTCGCAGGCAATTGCGGGGAGCGTTGCCGAGTTGGGAAATGCCGCGGCCGATCTGAAGGCCGCCGCGGCCGCGCTCGACAAGGCCGGTGCGCCGCCGGAGGATCCCCGCTGGGAGGAGTTGTATCTTCGGGCCTGTGCCCAGCGTCGGGCGGTTCGGCTCCGGACCTTGCTGCTGAAGGCCCCGCAGATCGTCTTCACCAAGCACTATGACTTGGGTGGCTCTCACTACGCGTACACGGAGGGCCAATCCGACGCCCAGGCCGAACGCCACTTCGAGCCGGGGGCCAGCCTGTGCCTGCTCAGCATGCAGGGAATCTACGGTCAGGCCCGGACGCTGGTGGACGACCGCGGCGGCGTGATCCGCGACCCGGACGTTTCTTACGACGGCCGCCGCGTTCTGTTTGCCTGGAAGAAGTCGTTGGACGAGGACGACTACCACCTCTACGAGTTCGACGTGGCCAGCGGCGCGGTGTGGCAGTTGACCTTCGGGCTGGGATTCGCCGACTACGAGGGGGCCTATGCGCCCAACGGCCACATCGTGTTCAACTCGACCCGTTGCGTGCAGACGGTCGATTGCTGGTGGACCGAGGTGAGCAATCTCTACACGTGCGACGGCGAGGGACGGTACTTGCGGCGGTTGGGGTTCGATCAGGTTCACTCCAACTTCCCGACGGTCACACTCGACGGCCGCGTGCTGTACACGCGCTGGGAATACAGCGATCGCGGCCAGATCTTTCCGCAGGGCCTCTTCCAGATGAACCCCGACGGAACGGCCCAGTCCGTCTTCTACGGCAACAACACGTGGTTTCCCACGGCCATCTTGCACGCCAGGGCGATTCCCGGCACCCAGAAGGTGGTCGCCGTGTTCTCGGGCCACCACACGATCCAGAAGGGGTGGCTGGGCATCCTCGATCCGTCGCGCGGACGGCAGGAGAACCAAGGGGCGCAACTCATCGCGCCGGTGCGCGAGACCGAGGCCGTGCGCATCGACGCCTACGGCCAGGACGGCGACCAGTTTCAGTATCCGTATCCGCTGAGCGAGACCGAATTCATCGTCACGTTCCGGCCCGCCGATTCCCAAGGCCGCTTCGCCCTCTACTGGATGGACCGCGACGGCCGGCGGGAGTTGCTGGTTTCCGACCCGCAGGTCTCGTGCAACCAGCCGATTCCCCTCGCGCCGCGGCCCGTGCCGCCGCCGCGTCCCAGCACGGTGGACTATCGCCAGACTCACGGAGCGTTCTATCTTCAGGACGTCTACGCCGGGCCCGGACTTAGCGGGATTCCTCGCGGCACAATCAAGAAGCTGCGCGTGGTGGCCATCAGTTTTCGCGCGGCTGGCATCGGCGAGAACGGCAGCCACGGGCTCGCAGGCGGCGCCCTGGCCAGCACGCCGATCTCGATTGGCAACGGCGCTTGGGACCCCAAGACCGTGTTGGGCGAGGTTCAGGTCCACGAGGACGGTTCGGCTGCCTTTGCCGTTCCTTCGCGCACGCCCGTCTACTTCCAGGCCCTGGACGCAAAGGGTTACGTGGTGCAGACGATGCGGAGTTGGGCGACGCTCCAGCCTGGGGAGCGCGTGGCGTGCGTCGGCTGCCACGAGTCGAAGAACTCCGCTCCACTCCAATCCTCGCCGATTCCAGCAGCCTTTGCTCGGGAAGTCCAAATGACGGTCGCCTCGCAAACGCCGTCCCGCGGCTTCAGCTTCCCTAAAGACATCCAGCCGATCCTCGACCGTCACTGCGTGCGGTGCCATCACGTTCGGGGCCAATCCCCCGAGGTCGCTCGGCCCGGGTCTCCCGCCAGCGCTCGGCGCGGGTCTCCCGACCCCGCCGACCGTCCGACCGAAGGTCTCCAAGGCTCCACGAAGACTTCGGCCGCGGCCCGGGATCGCTCAGGAGACGGCGTCCCAGCGCGCCTCGCAGCCGATGACGAAAAAGCCTTCAGCCTGCTCGGCCATGAGGAGATCGATCGGGCAGCCAAACGCCGCTGGAGCGACGCGTACCTGGCATTGACGCAGGCCAAGCCGCGGAGCGTCGAGGGCGGCCCGCTCTGCTACCTGGGTCATCCGGGCGAGATGGTCAACTGGATCGACGCCCAGTCGGTGCCCACGCTCTTGCCCCCCTATTTTGCCGGCGCGGCCAAGAGCCGTCTGATGAACGTGTTGGAGGAGGGGCACCGGGGCGTGAAGCCGTCGCGCGACGAACTGGCCTTGCTGGCCTGCTGGATCGATCTGGCGGTCCCTTACTGCGGCGACTATTTGGAAGCCAATGCCTGGTCGGCGGACGAGAAGGCCCGCTACGAGCACTTCCAGGAAAAACGCCGGAAGATGGAACAGATCGAGCAATCGAATATCGCAGCCTGGACAAAGTCCCAGAAGCCCGAGAAACGAAATGGCACCATACCGTAGATTGATCGCAGAGGTGAGACATGTCGATCACGCGATGCCTTCTGGCAGTAGGACTGGCGGCGCTTTGCCTGAGCAGCATTTCGGCCTCGTCGGCCGCCGACAGTGACGTCGTGGCGACGCTGAACGGACTGAAGATCACCCTCGACGGCGGCTCGGGCGCGATCCGGCGGCTGGAGTATCCGGGACCGGGGACGCTCGTCGACGCCGAGCCCGCGGAGGCCGGCCTCGTTGACGCAGCCTACCCGATTCCCCAATTCGAGCCGTTGCGATTGGCGGCCCGGCACTCTCACGGTGCAAGAATTGAGAAGTGCGGCGATCGGGTGGTGGTGCGGATCGCCAAGCTTGGCCCCAGTCGCGGCAACTTCCACGTGGAAGGGGATGTGGCCGCAACGGTCACTCTGCGTGCGGACCCGGACGGGCGATCCGTCGTGCTCTCGTGCGAACTGGAAAATCGGTCGTCGCGCCCGGTGCGTCAGGTCGTGTTTCCGGAACTTCGCGGCCTGGTGGCGGTCGCCGGACCGGACCAGACGATCCTCAAGACGTGCGGTTTCGGTTCGGCTCCTTTCCGCGAGTTGATGCTGTCCGAGGCGGACCAGTGGTATGCGGTCAACCGTTCCACGGTGGAGCACAAGGCGGGCGGCATGTTTTCGACGATGTGGGGGCGATGGCTCGACTTGGGCGGGCTCAACGGCGGATGGAGTCTCTTCCCGAGGCGGTGGGGTTGGGATGCGCAGACCACGACCGTGGTTCAATTGCGCCAGGCCACGCGGCGGCTCCGCGTGCTGTGCGTGCATCCCTCGGAGGTCAAGCCCGGCGAAAAGTGGACCAGCGGCGAGTGGCTTCTGACGCCGCACGCAAGCGGTTGGGCCAAGGGGATCGAGCCTTACCGCGCCTGGGTGCGATCGCACGTGAAGCGGCCGTATCCCATGCCCCAACGAATTCGCGACGGCCTGGGGTTCCGCACGGTCTGGATGTGCCAGAATCAGCCCGACGACCCCAGCGACGCAGTCTGGCGCTTCGCCGATCTCCCCTCGCTGGCCAAGGAGGCCAAGGACCATGGCTTGGTGGAAATGGTTCTTTGGGCGTGGCATCCGGCCTTCGATGCGTCGCTGCCGGCGCCGTTCCCGCACCTGGGCACGGAGCAAGAGTTCCTCGGCGCGGTTGGCGAGTGCAGGAGGCTCGGCGTTGACGTCGCCCCGTTCATCAGCGTGTTGCAGGCCAATCCGCGCACGGCGGGCCGATACGGCCTGAAGGTCCCCGACAACAACGGCTGGACCTATCACACCGAACTGATCCCCCGCTGGAACCCGCCATACGCCACGGGCCTGTCGTGCGTTCAGGTAGGCCCGGCCCATGCGAAATGGCAGGACGAAGTGGCCGAAGCCTGCCGCCGCTGGGCCGACAAGGGGGTCACTTCGATCAGTTGGGATCAGTATTTCACGGGCACGGCCAGCCCCACGATGCAGGACCTCACGCGGCGGATCCGCGATTACGCGCGCAAGCTCAATCCTGAGTCATCCTTCAGCGGCGAGGAACTCTGGAACCTGGAGGTCGATTGCGACTGGCTCGACTACACGTGGAACTGGGGCGCGTACCTCGATTGCCAGGCGTTCGTGAACGCCTTCCCAGCCCCGCGGCGAAACGTGAATATCGACCGCTCGGCGGCCGAGGCTCGTTTCGCGTTCATGGACAACCTGTTCTTGAACGTCTGGCCCTCGAAGCCCGACAGCATCAATGGGTCGGAACGGATTGCGAACGTCGCGGAACTATCGGCGACGCTCAAGTCATGTACTGCGTTGCGCCGGCAGTTCTTGCCCTACTTCACCGAAGGCGTGCTGATCGGCAACTGCCTCTTGACCGAACCCCGGCCCGGTGTTCGCGTTTCGGCCTACGTCCTGTCCGACCGCGTTTTGGCGCTCGTGCTGAACCAGGGCGCCGAAGGTTCGCTCGCCGTTCCCTACAGTCTGGCGCCCTGGACGCCGAATCGCTCGACGTTCACCTTGACGCAGCACGACGAGGCCGGCCAGCGGATCGGCGCGCCGCAGAATGTTACGGCTTCAGGGACTTTCCAGACGAAGCGGCTCCGGCCCCTGGAGATGACGGCGCTGGAGTTCGTCGCGAAGTAATAGGCCCTCGATCGGCAATCGGGGGCACGACGCCGGGCAAGGTACCGCGGCTCCGCGTGGTCGGGCTGGGGATGGCAGTCGGGTGGCCCTTCGTGTAGATTCTCCGGTGGAGGGCTCCCGTATGCATAGGCCTTGCAGTGCCGGGTTATGTCTGATCCTGGCAGTCGGCTGCCTTCAAAGGGTTTCGGGGTCGGCACGAGCCGCCGCGCCCCCACGCCGCGAGACCGGCAGGAGGTCGAGAGCGTGCTCGCCGCGGTACACAAGAGGCCGCCGGGCCGGGTGCGTCCACTGAAGATCGTACTGGTAGCCTACCGCAAGGATCACGGTCCGCACGAACACAACTATCCGCTGTGGATGGAACGCTGGAAAACGCTTCTGGGCGGCAAGGGGGCCGGTCCGGCGAATCTCTACGGGCCGGCTGCCGACACCTCGAAGGGGCCGGCGCCGGGGGCTACGGATGTCACGGTCGAGACGGCCAGGGACTGGCCCAGCGCCGAGCAATTCGCCCGGGCCGATCTGGTGGTCGCCTTCTTCGGCACCGGCGGAATCTGGAACCAAGCCAGGCTCCGCGAGAGTCTCGCGGGGGATGAGGAAGCCAACCGCCTGTGTGCCCGCTCCATGCGTTCTCCCTGGCAGATCTGACACCGAACAATTTGCACTCCCCCAGTTTTCCGATACGATAATACAGGTAGGGGCAGTGTCCTTTCTGAGGGTTCGCGCCATGCGCAGGCTACCGCTTGTGACGATCGTAGTGTTTGGGTTGGCCGTTGGCGCGCCCTGGGCAGCCTGGGGGCAGTTTTCCACGTCATCCGGCACCTTCGGCTCCCGCTCCATCGGTCAGGCCATGGGAGGGGCTACCTCTAGTGCCTTCGGTGGGTCTGGCATGGGAATCGGGTCGGGAGTGGGATCCGGAATGGGATTCGGGTCCTCGGGGACGGGATTCGGATCCAGCTCCGGGTCGCGCGGTGGCTCGGGTTCACAAACCGGGCGCGTGACTCCCATCGGGACTAAACCCGGTTCTCCGTCGGCCCACGCCACGTCTCGGCAAGCCGGGGACTTCGTGGGAGCAGATACCAGCGATTTCCGCGTCAACATGCTGGGCGGACTCACCGGGTCTTCTTCGAGTTCCAACTCCTCGTACGGTTCCACGAGCTACAACGGCTCGTCGTCGCGTTCCTATCGCCGCGGTTCGTCCGGCGCGTACGGCAACCGGTACGGACAGACTCAACTCTACACAGGCCTGGACATGGGGGCCGATCTCAGCGTGCCAACCGATCCGCTCGTCAGTTCAGTCGTGATGGATCGGTTGGCGAAATCGATGCGTCTGCCGAGCGGGGCTCCACTGGAGGTGTCGATTCGTGGGGATACGGCCCTGCTGCGGGGAATTGTCGCGACGCCTCGTGACCGCGCGTTAGCGGAGCAACTACTACGCCTGGAACCCGGGGTTTCGCAAGTGGTGAATGAGCTCCAGGTAGCACCGAAGGGCGCAACGCTAGGCCCGGCGCAGGAAGCGTCGGGGCAATCGTTGCAGTGGCAGCCCCAGGCTGCGCCGTCGGCGCCGAAGCCATAGGCGGAATACGGGACGCGCTCGCCGCGGCAACGCCAGCAGGGATGACGGTGGTGCCTCCGACTCTGGTTGCGATCGCCGGTTGCGTGGGCCGGGCCGAGGCAAGCTGCCGTGCGAGATTGTCGGGAAGCGGAATCGTGGTGCTGCGCAGTCCGCTTTCGACTCGCTCGTTGTTTAGTTCTTCCGGCTGAGCCGCAGGAGCGGATTCAAACGACGTGGCGCGGACCATGGAGTCGCTGATATAGCCCGCACGGGGGCGGCGAGGAGCGTCCACCAGGCCTTCTGTCGGCGGCGTGGAGCCGTTGAGGATCAGCTTCGCCATCTCTCCCACCACAAGATCGCCCTTGCGAGGCGCGAAGCGGACGATCAGGCTGAGTTCTTTGCGAGGCCCTTCTGCCCCATCCCAGGGCACCCACAGGGCATAGGACGGTCCGAGCTTCACCGGATCGTAGTGATTGGCGAGCTGTTCGGGCGTGAAGACGTACTTTCGGTTGGGTTTGGTATCCGACTTGCCGCGTCCCGATTCATCGAAGGCATAGACGGTGACCGTGCCGTCGACCTTGACCGGTTGGACGCCGTCGGGACCGTAGAAGATGATGCGGCCGGCGAGGCCGCGCGTCGGCACGCCCCCCGCCGAATGCGCGACGCCTTCGGTCCAGATCGCCGCGATGCTGCTTGGCTGCTGAGGCTTCTGCATGGAAGCGGGCCAAAGCGACTTGGCCTTGGAGACGTCCAGTGCGGAACATCCGCAGGCCAACGACAGGCAGAGGAGGACAAGCCCGATCGATTTCATGGCAGCACGTTGTCTCCGACAGGGATTGCGAAGTTGCGAACCATTCACTGCGGCTGAGGTCTTGGTTCCTCGTAGTATGCCGGGGCGTTCGGGGCGGGCGGGTAGGCCTGGCCGAAGCCGGGGGCCGTGTAGGCCGTCGGCTCCACCGCGGGGGCCGCAAGCTGGCCAGCCTGCATGGAGCCGGCCGTCCACCGTGCGCGCAGTTCGGCGCTGGCTTGCGGCGAGAGCGCCGTACTGATGCCGGCGGTTCCGCTCTGCGGCGTGCTTCGCGGCGACGAAGCCCCTTTGGCGCTCGGCGGCGTCGAAGGAGGCAGCGGTGTGGGCGCCGGTTGCGGCGAGGGGACGGCGTCCGGCGCGGCGGGCACGGGTCGCGGCATCGGCGCCGGGAGGGCCTGACCGCGCTGCGTCCGTGGGTCGCCGTCCGGATAGATCACTTCGGTTTGAGTGTCGGGCCAATCGTCCTTGCGCGTGCGGAGCCCGCTCTCCTCGCCCATCATGTCAATCACGTCGGCCAGGCACCAGTGCATGCGTGCGGCCTCGATGCGCTTGACCGCTTCGGCGTCTTCCTCGGTGCGGACCACGTGCGGCGTCATGATGATCAACAGCTCCGTCTTGGTCGTGCTTTTCGTATCGTAGCGGAACATGTGTCCGATGACGGGCACGTCGGCCAGATAGGGCACTTCGTGGTGCACTTTCGTGCTTTGACGGTTGATCAATCCGCCCAACACCACGGTCTGCCCGTCCGTGGCGCTCACCGTCGTCTGAGCCAAGGTTTGGTTGATGCGAGGCGCGCGGATGATCTGGCCAGACGCGGAGACCGAGATGGGAATCCCATCCGCCTCGGCCCCGACCGACGACTGGCTGGCGTCGATCTCCATGACCACAATCCCATCGGGGCTGATCCGCGGAGTGACCCCCATGATGATACCGGTGTTCGTGTATTGGACGTTGTTGGTTTGGCCGTACGTGGTCAAGCTGACGCCGGAAATCTGCGGAACCGACTGGCCGACCTGGATGTAGGCAGTCTGGTTGTCGAGGGTCTGGACCTGCGGTCGGGCGAGGATGTCGACCCGCTGGCGCGACCGCAAGGCGCGGATCAGCACGCTCACGCTTTCGCTGGAGGCCTGCAATACCAGGCCACCGAACCCCCTCGCGCCAACGCGTCCCATGCCGAGGTTCGTCAAGCCTTGCGTCCCCACCCGGTTGGCGCCCGCCAAGGCCGTGGCCGAATTGTCGTTGCCCAGCGTCGACGTATTGAAGAGGAACCCCGGATCGCCTGTCGTGATGCCGCGATTGAACAACAGCTTGTCCTGCAAGCCGAGTTCCACGCCGAACTCGTCTTCGTCGGTCAGGTCGACTTCGGCAATCAGGCACTGGATCAGCACCATGGGCGGGCGGCGGTCGAGGTCTTCCACGACCTTCTTGATGTCCTCGAAATACCGCGGCGTGGCGGCGACGATCAGCGAGTTGCTCACCGGCTCGGCCACGACCACGACCTGCCGCTCGATTTGCTCGAACGGGCTGAGGATCGAGCCGCCGGTCGTCTGCACGTTGGTCACCTGCAGCTCGGTCCGAAGGAAGTTGTTGATCGCGGTCGCCACGTCGTTCGCCGGGGCGTTTCGCAGGCGGTACACGGTGCTCACGCGGCTCCGCACGTCGCCGGCATCCAGCCGAAGGAGCATCGCCTGCACGACCAACAGGTCGCTGGACGTGCCCGAGGCGACAATGCTGTTGGTTCGCGGGTCGGCGGCGAAGCGGAGCGGCACGAGCGAACTCTCGCCTTCCCGGGCCGCCGTTTGGTAGTTCGGCCCCTGCGTCCCGCCGTAGCCACCCACCCCGCCGCCACCGTAGCCGCCCCCCGTGGTGCCGCTCGTGGAGAGGCCGAAGAACTCGTTGAGCATCGTCACCAAGGCCGAGGCGTCGCTGTTGACGACCGTGAAGACTTTGACTTCGGCGCGCACCGCCGGAGGTTGATCCAGTTGCTTCACGAGGGCTTCGATCAGGGGCATGCTCTTGGCCGGAGCGGCCACGAGCACGGTGTTGGCCCGCACGTCGTACGTGATCCGCACGTCCGTGAGAATGCCCGAACTCAGTCGCCGCTGCCCCTCCGCATCGACGGTCACAAACTGCAGCATGCTCGAACGCTGGTTCGCCGCGTTGGCCGCGGCCCCCGTCATGGCTGTCGTCGCCGCAGTCCGGGCCGCGCCCGTCACGCCGGCCCGAGCCGTTGTCTGCCCTTGTCCCAAGGCTTGGCTCTGAATGGCATCGCTGAGGGTCTGGGCCAAATCGGACGCGACGGTATTGGTCAGCTTGAAGACCCGAAGCTCATTCACGGCCTCGCTATTCTCGACGTCGATCCGGGTGATCATGGCGGCAACTTCGGCCAGATCGCGAGGGCTGGCATGGACGACCAGCGAATTGGAGCGGGCGTCGGACGTGACGCGGACCACGGGCGCCAGCCCGCCCCCGCGGTCGGCATAGAATTCGTCGATCATCGATTGGACATTGGCCGGCGAGGCGTGCTTCAGGCGAAACACCTGGAATTGAGAATCCGGCGGAACCGCGACATCGAGCAGCTTGACCAGCGATTGCACGCGCTGCACGTTTTCCTTTCGTCCCACCACAAGCAGGGCATTGGGCTTGATCAGGGGCGTAATGCTCACCGCCCCCTGGCGGGGCTGGAATACCTGGCTGTAGAGTTGCGCGAGGAGCGTGGACACGGCGCTGCTCTCTGCGTGCAAGAGTTGAATCACGTCGATCGCGGGCTCCGTCTTGACGCTCAACTCTTCGATTTGCTGGATAATCTCGGTCACCTGGCGCACGTCGCGGGCATTCCCGCGGATCACGACGACATCGAGTCCCTCAAGCCACTCGATCTGCACCGGCCCGATGAGCCCGCCGCCTTCTTCGCCTCGCGCAGCGTCGCCCGCAGCGGGCGCACGCGGGGCTACGGCCGGCCCGGGGACAGGCTTGGCAGGGGCCTCGCCCGCCGCGGCGGCGACCTGATCTTCGGGCCGCTTCGCCGGCTGGAAGAGCTTGGCTGCCAGAGGCATGGCCTTGGACGCAGCGGCCCCGTCGGCCGAAGACGCACTTTCGCGCGATGCGTTGGTGACGCGGATGGCGTCGACCGTCCGCCTTGCATCCGCAGCCCGCGTGGACCGCAGGGGCACCAACCGCATGGCCTGATCAGCCGCCGGAGTGGGGGTGTCGAGGGCCTGAAGGAGCTGCGCGAACGAAGTCGCCATCGGCCCGGGCGCGGTGTAGCTGACGAGATTCGTTCCGCGATCGACTGCAAGCTTCACCTCTCCGCCATCGCTGAGGCGGAGCCGGTAGACCGCAGCGCCCGACCCCTGGACACCTACCGCAACCAAGCGATCACCGAGGACCGAAGCCAAAGTCGATTCCAGCGAAGCCGCTGTTGTGTGGCGGAGTTGCACCTGTTGGGTGTACGCGGCTGGGGCAAGGGCCTCCGTCACGGGCATCCCTGCCGACCGGGGCGATTGCGACGCTGCGGGCCCTTCCGAACCGCTTGCGGCTCCAAGGCGACCGGCAATTTGGGCTTGGATCTCGGGCGGAGCGAGCACGAGGACTTGCGAGGTCCGTTCGTCCGTAACGATCC
>CAZFKF010000050.1:0-12281 GCA_964518805.1 uncultured Planctomycetaceae bacterium
AGAAGGCTCTTCGTGTGCCCGTTGGGCCCCGCGTTTCGCCAGCAGCGACGCGAGCTTGGCGACTTCGTCGTGCAGCTTTTCGGGAAGGCAGGCGGGCACTCGCGGTGGCCGCAGGGCCGGTGCGTGCAGAATCGCCTCGCGCACTTCTGTGAGGCCGATGCCTCGGTTGGCCTGTGCCGGAATCACCGGGACGCCGAGGCGCTCCTCCAGCCGCTTCGGCGAAACGGTAATGCCGTGGCTTTCGGCCACGTCGAGCATGTTGAGCACTACGATGGTCGGCAGGCCGAGTTCCAGCACCTGGCCGACCAGGTAGAGATTCCGCTTCAGGTTGCTGGCATCGACGATGCACAGGATGGCGTCGATCGGCGGCGTATCGGGAAGGCGGCCCAGCAGAACCTCGGCAGCAACCAGTTCGTCGCGCGATCGCGGCGAGAGGCTATAGAGCCCGGGCAGATCGACGATCTCCACCTGTTGGCCCGCAATCTCACAGCGCCCGGTCCGCTTCTCAACGGTCACCCCCGGGTAATTGCCGACGCGTTGATGGACGCCGACCAGCGCGCTGAAGAGCGTCGACTTGCCGGTATTCGGGTTGCCGATGAGATCGACTTCGAGCGGTCTATCGGCAGTGCATGGAGGCATGGGGGGGCCGCACGCATCTCAAGCGGGCGCGACAAGGATTTCCAGGGCGTGGCTCGCCCGCAAGCAGACCTTGCCTCCGGCCAATCGCAAGATGCAGGGATTGCCTGGGCGCAACATCTCGACCGTCGTGCCGTGGCAGAGGCCGAATTCCTCAAGGCGGTGAACGTCCTCGGCTCGGCCCGTAATGCGGCGCACGACCGCCGTCTCGCCGCGCTTCAACCGGCCCAAGCGAAGCAAGCCGCGGTTGTCGCCAGAGAGGACCGCCAGGGCGGGGGTGGGGGGTGGCATGGGGATATCGCGAAATTGAGACTCAGTATCAATCTCAATCCGATTCTACCCCCCGTCCCGAGTCCACGCAAGCGGGATCGACCGGGTTTTCGCTCAGTACCGGACCTCCTGGAGCCTCGAAGATGCCGCGGACAGGCTCGCCCAGACGTGGCTTACCCGAGACGCGTGGGCCTTGACAAACCAGCGCCGATCCACGACAACGCCGCAATCGTCATGCGACAAGACGGCACCAACGAATGCCGCGACAGTAAAGAACCGCCGGGGTGTTTGCCCGCGGATCGTCGAGGTGCCCTCCGAGCGGTATGGGCCGAACGCGACGGGAAATGCGAAGAACTGGGAGAACGACATCCGATGACTCACGCGGTGGTCTTTGCGGCCTTCGCGGCACTGGGAGCGACGCCATTGGTCAACGGCGATTTCGAGCGCGGCCTGGAAGGCTGGGGTACCCAGAATGCCTGGTACGAACGTCCTCAGGGCGCGGGCCTCTCGGCGGTCCTCGTGGCAGAGCGTGAGGGGCAGGGCAACAGCAGGGCTCTGAAGATCGTGGGGGAAGGAAAACGCAATCTCGCCATGCAGGTGCTGCCCGTGTACCCGGGGCGGTACCGGGTCAACGGTTGGATCAAGTGCGAAAAGCTCGACGCGGGCCAGGCCGGAGTGCTTCTGGAATGGATGAGTCGCAAGGATAAGTGGATGCGAGGCGACTGGGCCGTTCAGATCTCCGGCAGCCGGGATTGGCAACGGTTCGAGGCCACCGTCGAAGCCCCCCCCGGCGCCCGGTCCGTGCATTTCGACCTCATCGCCACAGAGCCCAATCACGGCACCGTGTGGTTCGACGATCTCCATTTCGATCGCCTTGCCTCCGATTTCCCCGAGCCGCAAGCGCCCAAGGTCAGCACAAGCAGTCTTCCGGGACAGGAGGGATGCCTGGAGGTGACCTGGGACCCCAAGCAGCTTGCCGTCGGAACGTGCCGGCTGTTGGTGTTCTGTGAACCCGCTCCGCGTCGAGACGGCACGACCGGCGGCATCGCGGCGCCCAAGGCGACCCCAGACAGTGAAGACGGACGTGTCACGCTGGGGGCGCTCGACGCAGGCCGGGAATACCGGGTCTTCGCCGTGGCGGTCAATGCAGACGGCAAGCGATCGGTGCCCGGGCCGGCGGTCGTCGCCACGCCTGCCGATCGGCAGGCGCCGCGGCCGGGCTGGACTGCGGCCCAAGCGGCGTCGAGCGGTCGCGTGCTGGTCTCGTGGACGCCACACGTGCTCGATCGCGACATCGCAAAGGTCCACCTGGGAGTGGCCGGCGGCCGGAAAGGCGAGTTCCGCGAACTGGCGACCATCGACGCTGAGAAGCTCTATAGCACGCCGCGGCCTTTCTACTGCACCGCTCCCTGGGCGACCGTGGACGTACAAGTGCCCCGCGATTCGACCAAGATCGGCGTGTGGTGCGAAGACCGCACGGGAAACCGCGGAGACGTGGTCTGGGCGGACGTGCAGCCCGCCTATCCCTCGGATCGCCCTGGGGCTTGTGCTCTGTGGCTCGTGCCGCCGACCGATCAGATCCGCCGCGATGCGCCGCCGCCCGCAACTCGGGCGACGAGTTTCGATCTGACGTTGCTCCGCGGACAGGCGAAGGGTTTTCAGATCGTTGTTCGGCCTGAGATGCTGCTCCGCCGAGCGCGAGTGAGCTTTTCGCCCTTGCTGCACGACGACGGCCAGTCGCGCATCGATTCGCGTTGGTTGGCGTATCATTTCGTGGACTACGTGCGAATCGAGAAGAACTCGCGGGCCACACCCAAGGAGGAACTGGTCTGGCCCGGCCCGGCCGACTACCCCGACCGGCTCAGCGACGACCTGGTCCGCGATCTGCCCGGCGGGCAGATCCAGCCGATCTACGTGCGGGTTAGCGCCCCGCGCGACGCCAAGCCAGGCCTGTACCGCGGGCAGGGCTTTTTGGAGACGGATCAGGGGCGTACGCGGTTCACGTTCGCCGTTCAGATCCGACCCCTGGGTCTGCCCGAACGGCCGCAGCTCAAGTTCGTGTACTGGTTCTCCTGGGACGCGCCGTGCAAGGAGTTCGGCGTGGAGCCCAAGTCCGCAGACGGATGGCGCGTGCTAGGCCGCCTGGGCGAACTGATGCGGGCGCACCATCAGAACGTGGTCGTGGTGCCGTGGGACCTGGTGGCCACGTGGCGCAAGGACGACGGAACCTTGCTCAACGACTTCCGCGAGTTCGACCGCTTTGTTGAGACGTTCCAGGCCGCGGGGGTCGATCGGCTCTTCACGCTCAGTCACGTCGGGAGTCGATCGACGGGCGAGTGGGAGTGTCCGACCATGGTTTCCAGTCGCCACCGCGTGCGGCGGCTGGACAACGGCGAACCGCAGGAGATCGACGCCGTCGAATTGCTGCCGGCACTCCAGCAGCACTTGGAGGCCAAGGGCTGGTTGAACCGTTTCGCGATCCACGTGGCCGACGAACCGATCGCCAGGAATGTGGAAAGCTACAAGCAGTTGGCCTCGCGCGTGCACCAGGCCGCCCCGAAGCTGCGGCGGATCGACGCCATTCACGTGCCCAACCTTCGCGGCTCGCTGGAAATCTGGGTGCCGCAGCTCAACTATTTCGAGCAGTGGCTCGATCCGTACCGGGCCGCCCAACGCGCTGGCAGCGAGCTCTGGTTCTACATCGCCTGGGTGCCGCAGGGCCGCTATCCGAACCGCATGATCGACAGCCAGGCGATCAAGTCGCGTGTGCTCCACTGGCTCAACGCCACCTACGACACCACCGGATACCTCCACTGGGCTCTGAACCACTGGCAAATTCCGCTTACCAGCCTCGGATCGCCCGGCGATCAGTACATCACATGGCCCAGCCGACGGTATATCGCCAACGGCTCGCTGCGCTACGAGGCGGAACGGGAAGGGCTGGAGGACTGCGAACTGATGTTCATGCTCCGCGACGCGCTCGCGAAGACCGGCCTGGACCGCGCGGAAGCGCAGAAGCGGATGGTATCGATCGCTGGCAAGGCGGTGCGAAACATCCAGGACTACACGCGCTCGTGGCGGGAATTGGAAGCGGTCCGCCTGGAATTGCTCCAACGAACCGAGGCCGCGCTGACCGAGGCGGGCCACCGCTAGACGCGTCGGACGCGGCGCATGAGGTCTTTTCGGCGAGGTCTACGGCTCAGGAGTCGGCATGGTGACCCCTAATCCCATCCTCGGCGTGGCCTTGCACGGCGCCGGGGCCTTCCTTTCGGCCAATTGCTACGCGCCTCAGAAGTACATTCGGCGGTGGTCCTGGGAGATCTTCTGGATGACCCAGGCCGCTTGGTGCTGGCTGCTTTGGCCCATCCTGGGAGCGTTGGCCACAATCCCCCATCTCGCCGCCGTGTTGGCGATGGCGCCCAAGGACTGCATGCTCTTTTCGTTTCTCATGGGCCTGGCCTACGGCGTGGGCGGCACGGCCTTCAACGTGTCGATCCGTTACATCGGGTTCTCGCTTACCTACGCCATCGCCGTCGGCCTGTCGAGCATCCTGGGGACGCTCGTGCCGCCCCTGGTGCGAGGGCAGTTTCAGGAGATTCTCTCCAGGGCCGGCTCCGCCTGGCTCATGGCGGGCGTGGCCGCTGGCGCGGTGGGAATCGCCGTCTGCGGCGCGGCCGGCCGGTTCAAGGAGATCGATCTTCGCGATCGCGAGGGAACCGCGGGCGACTTCTCGCTGACGAAGGGCCTGCTGCTGTCGCTCCTGGCGGGCGTGCTCTCGGCCGTGTACGGGTTCGCCCTCGAAGTCGCCCAGCCCGTGGTCGACGTTGCCGAGGCGCACGGCGCCGGCCATTGGCGCGGAAACGTGGCGTACCTGTTCGCCAACAGCGGGGCCTTCGTCACCGCGCTGCTGTACAGTCTCTATCTGGCACGGAAGAACCGCTCCTTGGGCGAACTGGTCGCGTTGAGCGATGCGGCGCCGCGCCGATGGCTGGCGTCGAACTACCTGCTTGCGTTCCTCACCGGCACGCTCTGGTACGGCCAGTTCTTCTTCTACAACCTCGGCCACGTGCGCCTGGGCAAACAGTACGCCTTTTCGAGTTGGGCCATCCACATGATCCTCCTGGTCTTGTTCAGCAACCTGGTGGCCATCCTGTTCCGCGAATGGCGCCGCTGTCGGCCCCGGACCTGGGCGGCCGTAGCCCTTGGCCTGATCGTGCTCTGCGCGGCCGTGCTGATGTTGACCTACGGCAACTACCTGGGCGAACCGGCGCCTTCGGCGTGAATCGTCTCGTACCTGGACGCCGCATTCTCTGCCGACGCGATCCGGTAGTCTCGCGCGCTCGTTCCGCTTTGGCGAACGCCGCATGGCTTCCGCGTGTCTTCCTGATGCGGCAATCCAGGGGTAGAATGGTGCTATCGAACAACCAATGGAGGTGGTAGTCATGCACAGGCTGTTGGCAGAGTTGACCGCAACCGGTCCGGTGATCACCGACGGCGCGTGGGGTACGCAGCTTCAGGAGCGAGGGCTGGAGGTGGGGGCGTGTCCCGATGCGTGGAATCTGTCGCATCCCGAACGCGTCGAGGTCGTGCCACGGGCGTATGTCGAGGCCGGAAGCCAGGTTGTCCTCACCAACACGTTCGGGTCCAACCGCTTCACGCTGGCCCGGCACAACCTGGCCGACAAGGTGGCCGAGATCAACCGTGCGGGCGTCGAGATCTCGCGCCGGGCCGCGGCCGGCAAGGCCAAGGTCTTCGCCTCCGTCGGGCCCACCGGGATCATGCTCATGATGGGCGAGGTCAGCCCGGAAGAGGTCCAGGCGGCGTTCGAGGTCCAGTGCCAGGCCATTGCAGAGGCCGGAGCGGACGCCATCGTGCTGGAGACTTTTTCCGATCCCGCCGAAATCGTGCTCGCCGTGGCCGCGGCCAGAAAGACCGGGCTGCCCGTGGTTGCCTGCATGACCTTCGATTCGGGCAAGGACCACGACCGCACGCTGATGGGCACCACGCCGGAACAGGCCGCCCAGAAGCTCACCGAGGCCGGGGCCGACTGCATTGGCTCGAATTGCGGGCAGGGGATCGAGGGGTTCGTGAAGATTGCGGCCCGGCTCAAGTCCGCCACCGACCGTCCGATCTGGATCAAGGCCAACGCCGGCCTGCCGGAGATGATCGGCGAACGCGCGGTCTACGCTCAAACTCCGGAGAAGTTCGCCGCCGTGGTCCCGGCCCTCATCCAAGCTGGCGCCAACTTCATCGGCGGCTGCTGCGGCACCACGCCGGAGTTTATTCGGATGATCGTGAAACGGATATGAAGAACGGCGAAGGGAAAAGGGAAAGATTGGGAAAGAGGGAAAGAAACGGATCGTAGTCCGATTCCTTCTTTTTTTCCCACTTCTCCCCTTTTCCCTTCCGTATCTCCGAAAAACGCCATGAATTCACGCGAACGAGTTCTCTGCGCGTTGGAACACCGCCTGCCGGATCGGGTGCCGATCGATTGCGGCGGCACGCGGCAGTCGGGCATTGCGGCGTCCACGTACCACAAGCTGAAAGAGCGTCTCGGCCTGCGTACGCCAACGCGGGTGTACGACGTCTTCCAGATGCTGGCCGAGATCGAGCGGCCGATCAGGGAGCGTTTCGGCGCCGACTGCATCGGACTGCTGCGTCCATCGGTGGCCTTCGGCATCCGCAACGAGGGGTGGAAACCTTGGCGGATGTTCGACGGCACGCCGGTGGAGGTGCCCGGCGGCTTCAAACCCGTGCCCGATGAGCGGGGCGACCTCGTGCTCCACGATTCCGGCGGCAGCCCCATCGCCCGCATGCCCAAGGGCGGGTTCTACTTCGACCGCCTGGAGAAATTCCCCGGGGCCGTTCATGCCGACCCTGAAGAGGTCCAACTTCCGTTGCTTTCCCAAGAAGAGTGCGACCATCTGCACGCCCAGGCCGAGGCCTACTACGAGAGCACCGATCTGGCGATCATCGCCCCGATGGGGCCGCCGTACGAGTTGTTCTTCAACCTGGGCACCGGCGACTTCGAGTCCTGGATGATCACTATGGCCACCGAGCCCGAGTACGTCGACGCACTCCTGACGCGGATCGTCGACGCCTGGCTCGAAAACCTGCGACGGTTCGCCGATGCGGTGGGTGATCGGGTGCAGATCCTCCAATTCAACGACGACCTCGGCACGCAGGAAGCCCCGTTTCTCTCCGTGCGGATGTTCCGCGAACGGGTCTTTCCGCACTACAAGCGCGGGTTGGACTGGGTCCATCGCCACACGCGGATGAAGGTCTTCATGCACAACGACGGGGCGATCGCAAGCCTCATTCCCACGCTGATCGAAATGGGCGTGGACATCCTCAACCCGGTGCAAACCACCGCCGCTGGCATGGACCCGGTGAAGTTGAAACGCGAGTTCGGCGACCGCCTCGTCTTCTGGGGAGGCGCCTGCGACTGCCAGCACACACTCCCCTTCGGCACACCTGAACAGGTGGCCCAAGAGGTCCGCGAGAGCGTTCGGGTCCTCGGCGCCGGCGGCGGCTACGTGCTTGCGCCCGTGCACAATATCCAGGCCAACGTTCCTCCCGAAAACGTCATCGCGCTATTCGACGCCGCCAGGGGATAACGCGGCAGGCCTGCCGTTGGCTTGGCGACTCGGCTCGCGGCCGGAAGATGCCGGGCCCGTCCCGTACGCGCAGCAACTCAGGCGGCACGTCTCGGTGAGGTGGACCTGGAAGTGGAACTCGTGCGCGTGACGGTAGGCCATTTGCAGGGCCACGAACCGCGAGTCGCGCAGCGAGGCCCAGTAGTCCATCACGAACTCGGGCACGGCGTTCGACCGGATGGCCTCAAGCAAAGAGGCCACCGTCGTCAAACCGGAGCGAGTCACGATCTCGGCGTGCCGAGCGTATTCCGGCGAATCGATCGGCACTGAAAAAGTCACGAGATGCGTGAGCGGCCATGAGAACACGGCATACGACTGCGCCATCTGGCTCTCGGTCTTGTAGTGATTGTACCAGAGCGGCGTATAGCCTGGCTTCATTCCTGGCTGCCGGTAGTGACCATGGGGGCCCGTGCTCTGGGCCGTCAGCCCGGGCAGACGCTTGATGAGCATCGGCTTGGTCCAGACGGGGCGGCGCTGGAATTCGTCGAGCGTCTTCGGCCGCGACTCGAACCACTCTTCCGGCGTGCGCCAGCCTTCGGCGTCCAAGACGCCGTTGTAGTGCAGGAGGCCGGTCACGTGCACGCAATTGACTCCGTCACGATCGGAACGGCCGACCAGGTCGCGGATCGCCTCCAAGAGCATCGGGGAAGGCCGCTCGTCGCTGTCCATGAGCAGGAACCAGTCGCCTACGGGCACGTCATCGATCGCGCTCGACAAGGTCTTGCTCCACGTCGAGATCGTCTCGTCGGGAAGACGCCGGTAATGCACGCGGGAATCGTGCAGGTCGCGGGCGTTCAGGCGGGAGGTCTCATCCGAGGCCCCCAGATCGGCGATGTGCATCGCGTCGAAGTAGTCGACGCAGGTTTCGTAAGTCCGCTCCAAATACGGGTAGCGATTGTCGGCCCCGGCAAACGTGCAGTAGTGCAGTCGGGGCGCGCCATGCCGCCGTACCGCCGCGTTAGCTGAGGAAGCCGCACGCGAAAGGGAAGCGGTGTCCGCCGCGCCGTCGTTGACCGGCTCCTCGACGAACCGGCCCGCCGGATCGAGGCTGACCGACCACGCGCCGAATTCGTTGTACTGGTGTTCGCGATGCCACTGCGGGTCGGGGACGTGGACCCCGCCTTCCGCGCCGATGTTCTGCACTCGAGAGAGGAACGGTTGGATCTCGAATCGCTCCCCGCGGGTCCGGTTGACGATGACGTCCCACGAAAACGGTTCGCCGAAACCCCAGTGAGCGCGCATCTCTTCCCAACGATCGCGCCACGTGGCCCAGCCCCAGGGAGTGAACCAACGCAAGCGTCGCACCGAATGGTACCGGGCCGGAGGCGGGGTCTCCCGCGCGTACGCCGAGACGGTGAACACCTCGCGATCGTCGCGATACTTCTCTCCAGCCCACTCGAAGTAGCGCAGGCAGTCGGCGGCCGGAACGATGTCGTCGTCCAGGACGATGACGTAGTCGGAGAAGCGGAAGGCGTGCTCGATGGCCGAGCAGGCGTTGGACGTGGCGCCGAGGATCGAGGTGTTCTCGACGATGGTCTTGCGCCGCAGGGGGATGTCTTGCGCCAACTGAAACACCTCGGGACACCCCGGCTCGACGTGCATCACCACCTGATAGTCGTCAATGCCTGCGCAGCGTGCAAGCGCTTCGAGCACCTGCCGCAGGTACTCGGGCCGCCGGTAGAGCATGATGGCGATCGCTTTGCCGGCGGCCGAACGGGCCGCCCGAGGCGCCGGACGCCCGCGCCGAGGAGTCGCCGGCCTGGGGAACCACCAGACCGTTCCCTCAACGCAAATCCTCTCGCCCCACTGGCGCGCGACGCTCGTCACGGCGGCACGCACGCTCGGCCACAACCAGTCGTCGCCGATGATCTGAGCGTCGGGAAACAGCCGCAGCGCACAGGTGATATCTTCGATGACGGCCGGCGTGCTGTGGTCGGCGTCCACGTAGATCGCATCGACGGGGATTCCCAGCGAGTGGACTTCTTCCATACCGCGGATCGTGGTGGCACGCACGGGAATGAGGCGATCACGGTGATCCCAGAGGTTCACCAGAAAGGTGTCGTACAGCCTGGGCAAGATCGCGGTGAACTCTGGATTCACCTGCATGTCGGGACTGCCTTTCCATGTGTCGATGGCGACCACGTGGGCGTTGGGGCAGAGCCGCATGAAGCAACGCGTGCTCCGTCCGCAGAAGCTCCCCAGTTCGAGCACCACGCGCACTTCCGGATGGATCAGACGTTTCAGGACCGCGCTGTGCCCGATCTTGTCGTCGTCGAGAAACCACGCAGGGCCCAAGTCCGGTTCGGCATCAGGACGCCTTGCGGGCCACGGGTATCGCGCCTTGAGTTGTTCGAGCATGGAAGACTCCTCTCGGAGGTCACGGGTTCTTCAAACGCCGCGGTGGATCGTCAGACAGGCGAATAGAGGACGACTTGACTTGGGTTGAGATAGATCCTATCGAACCCTAGGCCTCGCATCTCGTCGTGCAGCACCACATGCTCGATGTCGCCGGTTCCGTAGCGGCAGCGCCGCAGGCACTCCATGCGATACACGCCCAGGCCGCCAAAACACGACCGAACCGGCAGCAGGGGCTGGCCGCGGCGCAGCATCAGGTCGGCGGGGTGCTCGCGCGGGTCGAGGGGCGTGCGGTCGGAGGGGCGAAAGGCCCAGGTGTCGTAGTGCACGTAGGGCCACTCGTCGAGTTTGGGAGCAATGCGCTCCGCCAGCCCGTACGAACCGATGAAGTCCCAGTCCTCGCACCCGAAGGAGTGCGCAATCCCCTCGTAGCTCCACCCTCCGGCAAGGTCGGTATCCAGCACGATGACGAAGTCGTACGTTGCGAAATGGCGAACCGCGTAATCGCGGTAGCGATTGCGGAATTCGGCCAGTTGCGCAACCCGCCGCAGACTGCGAATCGACGGATAGCCGGGACGGCCGAGTTGCTTCATGATCGCGTGAACGCGCGGATTGGCCCGCTGCCAGTCGCTGAGCAATTCGCACGTGGCGTCGCGAGAATCGTTCTCGAAGACGACCACCTGGTATTCGCGGAACATGCCTCCCAGCCTCTCAATGCGTAGCGCCGTGCGAGGGAGGAAATGGCGCACGTTGCGGCCCAGCCCGCAGAGAACGACCGAGCTGGCGCGCATCCGGCGGAGCCCCGCCTCGACGGTCCGTTCGTACGCCCCGCGGAGTCCGGCGGGGCAGGGAAACATCTCCTCGGGAAACGCGTCGAGCGACTCCTCGACGGCCAACGGCGTCTCCAGGCTCCCGGTGAAACACTTGGCGCGCCGCGGCCCTCGATTCGGCGTATCACGCCAGATGGTGCTCGAATTGCCCAGGTGCTGCACGAGGCTCGGGTACGGGAACCAGATCTCCACGCCGTGCCGGCGCGCCCATTCGCCCATGTACGCTTCGATCGATTGCCGGTGTTCGCCTTCGGTCCAACGGCTTTGGCAGATCGCGGGCTCGGAAACCATGGCGCGGGCAACGTCCCTGGGAAAGAGAAAGGCCACCGCGCCCCACCCCCAATCGCCCACGTGACCGTGCCAGCCGAATTTCTCCACCGTCCCGGGAAAATAGGGGACGACGATTCCCGGGCTCTCGCCGGGCCAGAGAATGCCCTCGAAGTATTCCCTCAGGTTGTGGCGATCGTGCAGGTAGGCATCGTCCTGGAGCATGAGATAGGCGTCGGCGTCCGGGACTTGCAGCAGCAACTCGGTCAGGGCGAGGCAGTAGGCCGGCCACGGCCCGATCTTCCGCTCGCGCCACGTGACCGGCAAATGGCGGTAACGTTCGGGAATGCGGGCCGTTCCATCGAGGAACAGGTAAGCCGAGTCCCAGCCCGCTCGGACCACGCTGTCCAGGCACCACTCAAGCGTTGCCTGGCGCCGGGGCGCGGTGGTGATGCCCACCGCCCAACGCCTCACCGGCGCACCGCTGCGCGGAATGCGTCCGGGAAGGAGTTCCTCCAGCGTCATCAGCCTCGACACGGGTTTCTGCGAGATCCAGTCGCGGCACCTGCGGCAATGGCCGCCCGTGGTCACGCGATGCTCCGCGTGCCGGCAAACGTGGACCGCCTCGTCCTCGGGCATTGCGCCCGGACGCTCGACGGAGGCGGACGCATCGCCCGCGACGAAGTACCAGCACGACTCCATGCGCCGCGCAGGCGTCAACCGGGAATCGGCCGGCGGCGACAGATCGAGCCATTGTCGGGATCGATCCTTCCACACCTGCGCCTGTTGGCGAACGCTGCTCGACGTCCCCGTGTCCTGGAGCAGGCCCGACGCCGCACGAAACACGAGCGACGCAACTACGGGATTGAGCTGTTCGGCGGTGGGCGGAAACGTCTCACAGCACGCCGTGCAGGCCCCCCGATCCACACGACTCCATGCGGCGTCTTCGACCGCCAGCAGCGAAGCCACGAGTTGGCAGCGGGCACCGTCCGCCCCATCGGTCCCCGGCGACGGCAACCGGTGAGGACAGGTCGAAACCGTGGGAAGCAGGAGTTTCGGGAGGTGCGTTGCCATGGGTGCCGTCTGGGGGAACGTGTGTTGTCGCAAGGTTGGTCGGGGCGTCCCTCGGGGTTACGCAGGCATTGCAGGCCGGGTAATCAGGCGAAGCAACTCCGATCGCCACAAGGGCCAGTCGTGCCTCTGCCGCACAAAACGGCGAGCGCGCCGACTTGCCGCGGAAATGTCCGTCTGATGGAGCGACCTCAAG